>JAAXHX010000235.1 GCA_012270635.1 Dehalococcoidia bacterium
TTGACAGGCTCAGCACGAGCGGGCCCCCCTCCCGCCTGCATGCTTTGGTGAGGGTTATTCGATGGCGAAGATTATGTTGACGGTGACGGAGGTCTCGACTTCTCCGGCGCTGATGGGGGTGTCGAAGGCGGTGGACTCGGTCATGGCCACGTTAAAGGAGCGGTCGAAGACGGGGTAGGGGACACCGCCACCGAAGTTGATGGACAAGGGCCTGCCGAGGCTAACGCCGGTGAGCTCGGCGAGGCGTCCGGCCCTGGCAGTGGCGTTCTGCACGGCCTCGGCGATGAGCTGGTTCTCGTGAGCCGAGGTGTCGTCAACGGAGAAGGAGATGTGTTGGATGCGGGTGAGGTCGCCGCCGACCTCCACAGCCCGGTCGACGATAGGGCCGAGGGAGTCGATGTCCCGGACCGTGACGTTGACGATGTTCACTACGGCGAACCCCGTCAACTTGCGGGTCTCGTCGCTCCAGTCGTACTGGGGCTGTATGGAAAGGCGCTGGGTCTGGATATCCTCGTCGGCGATCCCGGCCTCGGTGAGGACGTCGGCAATGGCGGTCATGGCCTCGGCGGCCTGGGAGCGGGCGCCGGCGACGGTGTCGTCCAATGCCTCGACGCCCAGCACGATGGCGGCGATATCGGGGGTGAGGGACATGGATGCGGTCCCCGACACGGAAATGCCGCCCTGGGCCGTGTAAGCAGCGCCGGCGGCATAGGCGGAGGCGGATGCCGGAGCGGGGGGTGGGGTTGGGGAGTCCGGGACGCAAGCGATGGCCGTGACGAGGCCAATTGCCAGGGCGGCGACCAGGGCCAGGATGGTCTTGAAACTTCTCATGGTTCCTCCGGGAGACTTTGGATTTTGCCTCGCTAGTGGAGTCAATCTATTTCCCCGTGTTCGCCAGTAAGACGAAACGGCAGAGGGATTTGTTCCGCACAGTCGGTGGGGAGGGGGCGTCGGATATAATTGGGCTCGGGGGTTGTAATGATACAGCCATTTGACTCACGGGTTCCGACGACATGAAGCGAACACTTGTCGACGTGGTAAAGGCCCTGGCGCTGGCTGGGGTGTTCTTCTTCGTGGTGCAGGCGGTGTTGCAGAACTACCAGGTGCTGGGGGAGAGCATGGAGCCGAACCTGCACTCGGGGCAGCACGTGATAGTCAACAAGGCGGCGTACATGTCGCTGGACGTGGACCGTCTATCCAAGTTTATCCCATTTTATGACGCTGACGAGGGGTCGGAACTGCATCTGTTCGGCGAGCCGCAAAGGGGAGACGTGGTAGTGGTCGTCTCGCCCCAGCCGCCGGGGAACAGGCTGGTGAAGCGGATAGTGGGGCTGCCGGGGGACTCGCTGGAGATAGAGGCCGGGATGCTGAAGATCAACGGGCACACGGTCTCCGAGCCCTACGTGCTGGGCAGGGCGCGCAACAGGGGCCCGACGACGATTCCAGCCGACCACTACTTCGTGTTGGGCGACAACAGGCCCCAGAGCAACGATTCGAACAACTTCGGGCCGGTCCATGAGAGCCGGATCATAGGGAAGGCGTGGCTGGCCTACTGGCCGCCGGAAAATTTCGGGACGGTGGACAGCTTTACCATGGAGCCGGGGACAGAGGAATGAGCAAACACGAACGGAGGGACAGCGAGAGCGTGGCCGACATGCTGGCGAGGTCCAGGGTAGTGCTGGACGGGCACTTCCTGCTGACCTCGGGGTTGCATTCGCCGAGATACCTGGAGAAGTTTCGGCTGCTGCAATACCCGGAATACACGGGACGGCTGTGTGGGATGGTGGCAGAGCACTTCAGGGGGTCGGGGGTGGAGGTGGTGGCGGGGCCGGCGCTGGGCGGCGTCATCCTGGCATACGAAGTGGCGCGGCTGCTGGGGGTCAGGGCGGTATACGCCGAGAGGGTCGGCGAGGGCCGGGGGTTCCGGCGGGGTCTGAGCATAGAGTCCGGCGAGAAGACGCTGGTGGTGGACGACATCCTCACCACGGGAGGGTCGGTGGTGGACGTGGTTAAGGCCGTCCAGGCGTTGGGTGGGGAAGTGGTGGGGGTGGGCGTGCTGATCGATAGGTCGGGGGGCGGGGTGGAAGTGGGGGCGCCGATGTACAGCTGTCACCGGGTGGAAGTGCCCGCTTACAAACCCGAGGAGTGCCCCGAGTGTCGGGATGGGGCGCAGATCACCCAGCCGGGGGGTGGTGTGGTGGGAGGGATGCCCTCAGCCTAGCCCTCTCCGTCGGGAGGGCTTTTCATTACTACAGGTGGCACCCCTCCCGCTCATACTTCCCTTCGAGAGGCTCAGGATAAACTAGGAGCTCAGCACGAGCGGCCCACTCCCTACTCGCGCGGGCTCTTGCCCCTCCAGCACACGTTATCCAAACGTCTCGTAGAGGGAGATGGTTGGATTGACAGGGGAATGGGTGGGTGACAATATGAGTTGCGGGAGCCGTTAGCTCAGCGGAAGAGCACCGGACTTTTAATCCGGGTGTCGTGGGTTCGAATCCCACACGGCTCACCAGCCCCAGCCCAACCAATCGGTGTGCCTGTCAATGCGAGAACTACGACTTGAGGTCGCGCGAAGTCTCTCATGGGGCAGGGGTTCCCTTACCTCTTGACAAGCGGCCCGACGCGGATATAATCCCGCTATCACTTGGATAGCCTTCTGCAATCTGCTTTAACGCCGCAGGTAACCTCATCCCCTCTGCGACGTTATTTGTTTATACCCCCATTCACCCTCAAAGGGTCGGGCTTTTCAACCGGCGATTGCAAATGGTTGTTAGGAACCAGGAGTTTCGCAGGACTTTCGGAGGTGAGTCTATCTGTAAGGCGGACGTGAAAAAGTGCATGGCCTCTGACATGCAGTGGGCCTCAGNNGAGTGACAGAACTTATAAGAGGAAGAGGCTCACGACACGGCGGGGCATACTCGCCGGCTTGAGCATTCTTCTCGTAGCGATAATGATACTGGCGGCGTGCGGAGAAGCCGCGACGCCAACGCCGACGGTAGCGGATGACGAGCCTCCGACTCCCGTGCCGGCAACCGAAGTGCCGGATGAGCCGGACGCGCCCGCCCCGACGACACCACCGGATGCACCCGAACCGACGGTCGTGCCTGATGAATCGGACGACAGTATGGACACGGGCTTGAGGCCGCGGTCCGAGTGGACAGAGGAGAACCCCGCCACCTTCGAAGAGCTGGAAGCTGAGATAGAGAAGTTTCGAGGCGCAAGTTTCGTGTTCACGTCCTGGGGCGGCGCTTACCAGGCGGCACAGCGGCAAGCTTACATCGAACCTTTCACGGAGAAGTTCGGTATCGAGATAGTCGAAGAAAGCCCGATGTCCTACGCCAGGATCCCAGCGATGGTAGAAACGGGCAATTACAGTTGGCACGTGATGGATGTGGGTGGGCGAGAACTGTGGGCACAGATCGGTCTTGGCAATCTGGAAGAGCTCGACATGAGCGTGGTGGACAACCGCAACCACGTGGAAACAGTACGTACTCAGTTCGGTGGTGGCGGTGGCATTACATGGTCGACGGTGCTGGCCTACAATACAGACAGCTATCCTGAGGGCAGCATCAAGGACTGGACGGCGTTCTTCGACCGAGATAACTACCCTGGCCGCCGGAGCGTGAGGAACGCCTACAGAGGCAGTTGGTTCTCCGCACTGTTGGCCATTGACACGGACAGACTAAGCGATCCGGAATGGAGGCCTCGACTCGGGGCGCCTACGGATGAGGATGTACAGGCGGCATTAGCCCATTGGGACGCCAATCCTCCAGACCACTTCTGGGAGACGGGGTCGGACTGCCCGCAGTTCCTGCTTTCGGGTGAGAACGACATGTGCACGGCATGGAACGGTCGGATATACAATGCCCAGGTGCAGGGCGAGCCGCTGGCCATCTGCTGGGAGTGCGGACACCTAGTGGGGACGGGTGCGTTAGTGATGGCCGAGGGCTTTAAGGAGGCAAACCCAGACGCGTTTGAAATTGCGGAGTTGTGGATTGCCTGGACTGGGCACCCCCACATCAATGCTTCGCAGTCGAAGTACATCTCCTACGGACCCTTGAACCTAAGGTCGGCTGAATACCTCACAGGCCCTGAATACGAGGCGGTGCTCCCTGCCTTGCCGGTCTCGGCTCAGAATGTGCCTTACGCCATTTTCGAGAACGAGAAATACAGTGGACAGAAGAACAGCGAGTGGAACGACCTCTGGCTGGAATATCTCCAGGGCGTAGGGAGCTAGAAATAGGACTGACCGCATAGCTCAGTCAAAACATGTAAAAACACAAGTAGTGTAGAGGCCCGCCACCAAATCCGGTGGCGGGCCTCTGCTTGTTTGAGGGGAAGACCTAATTAGAGGCCGATGAAGGTTGCGGCGTTGGCTCCGAGGACCATGTCCAGTTGTGCGGGGGTGAGGGGGAGACGGGAGAGATATTCGGAGTCTGTGGCCTGGGAGGCGAAGGGGAAGTCGGTGCCGAAGCAGATCTTATCGGGGCCGTGGTTGTTGACGATCTGCGCCAGGGTGTCCGAGGCGATCTCCTTGACGGTCGGGGGCCAGGCCGTGTCGATCAGGAGATTGGGAAGTCCGACCAGATGTCTTTCGGCTTCGTCGAGCATGTAGAAGCCGCCGAGATGGAAGGCGATGATCTTCAGCCGGGGGAACTGCCGGGCGAGGTTGGCGATCCTGGAAGGGGCGGCGTAGCCGGGGCGTCGGTCCTTCAGGTGGGGCATGGAGCCGCAGTGGATGGCCACGACCATGGAGTCGCCTATCTCTTCATAGAGGGGGAACATGGAGGGGTCGTCGGGGTGGAATCGGTTGAGGACGGGATGGAGCTTGACGCCCCTGAGGCCATGGGAGCGGATGCGTCGAATCTCAGCGGGTTTGTCTTCTAGCAAGGGATGGATCGCGCCAAAGGAGACGAGGCCTTCGTCCTGGATGTCGATTAGCCAGTCGTTGATTCCCTCGACCTGGTCGGGGCGCTCGGCGATGCCCAAGACGACGGACTTGTCGCAGCCCGATTCTTCCATGTGGGCCTTGAGGCCGGAAACGGTGTTGGGCAAAGGCATTTCCAGGTGGAGGGCGCAGGTCGCATGGCGTTCCACCGTTTTGGCGATGGTCTCGGGCCAGACGTGGGTGTGGACATCTACTCGCAAGGCTACCCCCTCGGTCAGGGTTACATTATAGTTGCCCCGATAGTTCGGAGGCTTAGAAAGAGGGTAGAGCCGTGGAGACGAGATCCAGGGACCTGGAGGGACGGGTGGCGATAGTTACGGGCGGGGCGCAGGGCATTGGGAGGGCTACGGTGGCGGAACTTCTGGCGCGCGGGTGTCAGGTGTGCGCGTCGGACCTGCAAGGGGAGAAGCTGCGGGCATCCGTGGAGGATATGGACCCGGACGGGGAGTCCCTGATTACCCTGGAGGCGGACGCTACTTCCACGGAGCAGGTGGTGGAGGTGACGGCCCGAGCCATGGAGCGTTTCGGGGGCATTGACATACTGGTGAACAACGCGGGAGGGAGCGGGCATATCGGGATAGACCATATCGAAGATGTTACGGATGAGATTTTCGAGAGGGTTGTAGATGCGAACCTGAAGAGCGCCTTCCTGTGCATTCGGGCGGCGGTCCCGATTATGAAGGAACGGAGATATGGGCGGATCGTGAACCTGTCATCGATATCGGCGAAGGGGGCGTTCGGGTCGAGGGGCCCGTCGGCGGCGAGGTTGCCGTATGCGGGGGCTAAGGCGGGAATCGTCGGTTTGACGAGCCAGTTGGCCAAGGACCTGGGCCCTTGGGGCATAACGGTGAATGCGGTGATGCCGGGGTTCATATTGACGGAGCCCGGGGCCCGGGTGGCGGAGCGGTTCGGGGCGCTTTCGGAGGAGGAGAAGGATCGGATGGTGGGGTCGATACCGCTGGGGAGGGCGGGTAGGGCGGACGAGGTGGCGTCGGTTATCGGCTTCCTGTGCTCGGAGGGCGCGAGCTATGTATCGGGGGCGACGATAGAGGTGACTGGAGGGGTGTAGGTGGAGAGGGGATGCCCCCTCTCCACCTACACCCCTCGGGAAATCGGTTCCCGCCCACCCGCCCTGTTCATTGAACTATCGGAGAGGCCGCTTTGCGGCCTCTCCGATAGTTCAATGTCAATTAAGAAGGGGATGAGGCTCTCCGTCCTGTTTTATTGAATAATGGGCCGTGCAGCGTCGCTGCACGGCCCATTATTCTTTGTTCAGGGGGGATGGATTCCGGCTGGGGGGCCGGAATGACGGAGAAGGGAGGCGGGATGACGGAGAAGAAGGCGAGCGGCCCCCGCTCATACTTCGACCTGCTCAGCACGAGCGGCTCCACCCCTGGATTCGGAGGGGTGTATTGTGGGTGGGTGGGGGCTATGCTACGATTTTTCTGATGGACCCGGAATATATTCGCAATTTCTGCATCATTGCCCACATAGACCACGGCAAGTCCACGTTGGCGGACCGACTCCTGGAGTACACGGGCACCATATCGCCGCGCGAAATGAAGGAGCAGCTGCTGGACGACATGGACCTGGAGAGGGAGCGGGGCATCACGATAAAAGCGAAGGCGGTGCGGCTCCACTACGGGTACGAGGATGGGCAGACCTACGAGCTGAATCTCATAGACACGCCGGGACACGTGGACTTCACCTACGAGGTGTCGCGCAGCCTGAGCGCCTGTGAAGGGGCGGTGCTGGTGGTGGACGCGTCGCAGGGGATACAGGCGCAGACGCTGGCGAACGTGTACATGGCGCTGGACCAGGACCTGGAGCTGATACCGGTAGTCAACAAGATAGACCTGCCGAATGCGGAGCCGGAGAGAGTCATAGGGGAGATATGTGATGCGCTGGGCTTCCTGCCTTCGGAGGTGCTGCGGGTGTCGGCGAAGGAGGGGCTGGGGACCAGGGACGTGCTGGACGCGATAGTGGAAAGAGTCCCGCCGCCCAGTTTAGACGGCTCGGGGCCGCTGCGGGCGCTGATTTTTGATTCCAAGTACGATTCATACAAGGGCGTGATCGCGTACGTGAGGGTCTTCGACGGGGAGGTGTCGAGTGGGGAAGGGCTGCGGCTGATGTCGAACGGGGTGGAGTTCGAGGGACAGGAGCTTACGGTGTTCACGCCGTGGCCCAAGGCGGTGGAGCGGCTGGGGAGGGGGGAGGTGGGGGGAGTGGCCACCGGACTGAAGCAGGTGAGCAGGTGCAGGGTCGGGGACACGCTGACCAGTGCGGGCGGGCCCGCTTCGGAGCCGCTGCCCGGGTACCGGCCTCTCAAACCGATGGTGTTCGCGGGGTTGTACCCGGTGGACACCCGGGAATATACGTCGCTGCGGGACGCTCTGGACAAGCTGACGCTCAACGACGCCTCGCTCATCTATGAACCGGAGGAGAGCGCGGCCCTGGGGCCAGGGTTCCGGTGTGGGTTCCTGGGCCTGCTTCACATGGACATAGTGCAGGAACGGCTGGAGCGGGAGTACGGGCTGGACCTGATCACCACTTCTCCGAGTGTCGAGTACAGGGTGAACCTCCGAAACGGCGGCCTGATGCTGGTCGAGAGCCCGACAGACCTGCCGCACGGGGGAGAGATCGACTCGATAGAGGAGCCGTGGCTGGACCTGACGATCATAACGCCGGACAGCTTCATCGGCACGGTGATGGACCTGGTACAGGACCACCGTGGGAAGTATTCGAAGATGGAGTATCTGAACTCGGGGCAGGGGAACGGGGCTTCGGGGGGGCGCGGACGGGTGTCGTTGGAGTTCCAAATGCCTTTGGCGGAGATGCTGGTGGAGTTCTACGACCAGCTGAAGTCCAGGACCCGGGGCTATGCGTCGCTGGACTACGCGTTGACCGGATACGAAGCCGCGCCGCTGGTGAAGCTGGACCTCCTGGTGAACGAGCAGCCGGTGGACGCCCTATCGCTGATAGTCCACTCGGACCAAGCCTACCGGAGGGGGAGGGCGCTGGTGCAGTCTTTGAGGGGGATAATCCCTCGGCAGCTGTTCGACGTGCCCATACAGGCGGCCATCGGGAGCCGGGTTATAGCCCGGGAGACGATCAAGGCGCTGCGGAAGAACGTGCTGGCCAAGTGCTACGGCGGGGACGTAACCCGGAAGAGGAAGCTGCTGCAGAAGCAGGCTGAGGGGAAGCGGCGGATGAAACGGGTCGGGAACGTGGAGATACCGCAGGAAGCGTTCATGGCGGTCCTGAAGGTGGGGAAGCAGGGGAACGGGGCCAACCGGTAGAGAGGTCCAGGCCGGCGAGGTAGGCCCGGAGGTCGGGGCCGAGGTCGGGGTGGGTGAGGCCCATGCTTACGGACGCCTGAATGAGACCGAGGGGGTTGCCGGCGTCGTAACGGCTGCCTTCGAACTCCAAGGCGTATACCGGCCCGATTTCCAGCAGGTTAGAGATGGCGTCGGTGAGCTGGATTTCGCCCAGGGCGCCGGGCGGGGTTGCGGCGAGGGCGTCGAAGATGTCGGGGGTGAGGACGTAGCGCCCGACGATGCCCAAATCGGAGGGGGCGTCCTCGGGGCAGGGCTTTTCGACAAGGGCCTTGACCCGGTGCAGGCCCGAGGCGATCTCCTCCCGCTCGATGACGCCGTACCCGGATATCCGGTCCCTGGGAACTCTCTGAACGGCGAGGACGGGGGCCCGGCGAGCCTGGTAGACGTCCAGGAGCTGTTGCAGGGCTGGGGTGGAGGAGTCGATGACGTCGTCGGGGAGGAGGACGGCAAAGGGTTCGGGGCCGACGGAGCCGGCGGCGGTCAGGACGGCGTGGCCGAGACCCAGCTGCTCGCGCTGGGTGACGTAGGAGATGTCGAGGCCGTCCATTATGCGGGCTATGCCGGATAGGAGATGAGACTTGTCCCTGGAGGCCAGAAACTCGTCGAGGGCGGGTCGGGGGCGGAGGTAGTCCTCGAGGGCGGTCTTTCCGGGAGAGGTCACGATAATGGCCCGGATGAGGCCGGAATCGATGGTTTCCTCG
>JAAXHX010000236.1 GCA_012270635.1 Dehalococcoidia bacterium
ACCGTCAGCAACGAGCTCGGCGAACCCCGCTACCCGACCCTTCGCGGCATTATGGCCGCGGGCCGAAAGCAGCCCACCGTCTGGTCGGCGGCGGACCTCGGCGTCGACGCCTCGGACGCCGGTCTCTCGGGGTCCAAGGTCAAGATCGTCAAGCTCTTCCAGCCCGAAAAGGTTTCCCAGTGCGAGTTCATCGAGGGCGATAGCCCCGCCGAGATCGGCGCCAACCTCGCCCTCAAGCTTCGAGAAGACAAGGTAATCTAATGGTCCCAGTCCGTACGTTTCAGGAGGGTCTTACCAATGGCGGAGAATAGTGGAATCCTGGTATACGGCGAAGTCGCCGACGACGGATTGAGCGGAACTTCAAAGGAGCTTCTCGGCAAGGCGTCCGAGATGGCCGGAACCCTCGGCGAAAGCGTGGTCGGGGTTGTGGCCGGCGGGGGCGCCAGGGCGGCGGCCCAGGAGATGGTTGCCCACGGGGCCGCTAAAGTCTACTGCGCCGAAGGCGGCACCCTGGAAACCTACGACTCCGATATCTACACCGCCGCCCTAGCCGCCCTGGTCGGCGAGACCTCCCCATCCATTCTGCTCATGGGTCACACGGAAGTCGGCCGGGACCTCGGCCCCAGGCTGGCCTTTCGCTTAGACACCGGCATCGGCACCGACTGCACGGACCTGTCCATAGACCCCGAGTCCAACCTGATGGTTCAGACCCGACCCGTATACGGCGGCAACGCCCAGGCCCAGGTTGTAGTAGAGGGCTCCAGCCCCCAGATGGCCACCGTCAGGCCCAAGACTCTCCAGCCGTCGGAGTACGACGCTTCCGCCTCCGGGGAGATCGTGGACTGGCAGCCGCCGGTGGACGCCTCGACGGCCAGGACCAAGGTCGTCGACCGGGTCGAGGCGGAGGCCGCGGGCATGAAGCTGGAAGAGGCCCCGGCCATCATCGCCGGGGGCCGGGGTGTGGGCAGTTCCGAGGCCTTTGACGACCTCGCCGAGGTCGCCAGGACCCTTGGTGGTCTCGTGGGCGCCACCCGGGCCGCCTGCGACTCCGGTTACATATCCCCTTCGGTCCAGATTGGCATCACGGGCCGGGTCGTCAGCCCCGACCTCTACATCGCCGTCGCCCTCTCGGGGGCCAGTCAGCACATGTCGGGGTGCCTCGGGTCCAAGGTCATCGTCGCCGTCAACAAGGACCCGGACGCCAACGTATTCAAGGACTCCCGCTACGGGGCCGTCGGCGACTTCAAGCAGGTCCTACCGGCGTTCCACGAAAAGTGCAAAGAACTCTTGGCCTCTTCCTGAATCGGCTTCCCCGCTCCTTTAGCAGGTAGGAGGTAACGGATGGACGGTGAATACCGCATCGACTTGGACGAGATAGCCACCACTATCGAGTCCTCCGAAGTGATCTCGATACTCTTCCCCATGCTGCGCAAGTCCTTGGTCCTCGACACCCGGTCCGACTTGGAGGACGGCCCCATGGCCCGCGTCGTGCCCATGGCCGAGTCCGTCGATGACCGGCTCCGCTCCATCAAGCGAATGCGTCCCCGCTTCCCCCGCCCCGAAAGCGTCACCGTCATCCCCTGGCCCAAGCAGGTCAAGAGCCTCAAGCGCCTGGGCCTCTGGGGCAAGATCATCGAGCGGATGATGATCACCGGCAACCGGGAAATCATCGGCAAGTGCAACAACTGCTACGAAAAGCTCCTGCAGCTCGACGCCGAGGAACTCGCCGCTGTGATCACCGGCAAGAACTACTACACCCTCTGGGAAGCCCCCAGATAGAATAGTCTCCTTTTGGACCGGCCCCTCTTGTGAAGGAGCGCCGAAAATGCCCGGCATTTTCGGCGCTCTAAACTTTTTAGGCTGGGGTGGAGGGGTGTCCCCTACTCGTTTCTTCCGACTATCCGTCCTTCTTCTGCGTCTGCTCCACTATCTTCTGCGTCAGGTGCGCCGGGACCTCTTCGTACCGCGCAAACTCCGTGGCGTACGCCCCCCGCCCCTGGGTAATCGACCGCAAGTCCACTGCGTAGCGGATTATCTCGGCCATGGGCGCCTCCGCCTCGATCACCGTCTTCCCTTCCTGCGGCTCCATCCCCAGCACCCTGCCCCGCTTCGTGTTCAGGTCCCCTATCACGTCTCCCGTGTAGGTGTCCGGCACCGTGACCTTCATGTTCATCACCGGTTCCAGCAGGGCGGGGTTGCCCTGGGTGGCCCCCTTCTTGAAGGCCTGGGACCCGGCTATCTTGAAGGACATGTCCGACGAGTCCACGGGATGGGAGCTCCCGTCGTATAAGGTGACCTTGATGTCGACCACCGGGAAGTCCGTGAGCACGCCGCCCTGTGCCGCCTCCATGACCCCCTTCTCCACCGCCGGAATGTAGTTCTTCGGCACGTTCCCCCCCACGACCTTCTGCGCAAACTCTATCCCCGAGCCCCGGGGCGTGGGCGCCATCTCTATCAGCACGTGCCCGTACTGTCCGTGCCCGCCGGTCTGCTTCTTGTGCTTGTATTCGGACTTCGTGGGTATGGTGATCGTCTCCTTGTAGGGTATCCGCGGCGTCTCCGTTGCCACCCCCACCGAGAACTTGCGGTCCAGCTTCTGTACCGTGGTGTCGATATGGGCCTCTCCCATGCCCCACAGCAGCATCTGTCCCGTGTCGGGGTCCGTTTCCAGCTTCAGCGTCGGGTCTTCTTCCACCAGGCGGGCCAGCGACGAGCCCAGCTTGTCGATGTCCGATTTGGACTTGGCCGTCACGGCCACCGACAGCGGTGCCGATGGAAAGTCGATTCCGCCCAGGCCGAGGGGCCGGTCCCGGTTGCACAGCGTGTCTCCGCTGTTTGTCGCCGACAGCTTGGCCACCGAGCCGATGTCCCCCGTCACCACCTCCGATACGTTTTCCTGGGACTTGCCCCTGGCCATGAAGATCTGGCTGATCTTCTCGGCGGAGCTCTTCTCCGCGTTCCACACCTGCGAGTCGCTGTGCAGGGTGTTGGAGTAGACCCGGAAGTAGGACAGCTTCCCCACGAACGGGTCGGCGGAGGTCTTGAATACGAACGCGGCCAGGGGGTCGTTGCCGTCGCCGTCCAGCGTGACCGATTCTTCGGAAACCAGGTCCTTCGCCGTCACGCCGCCATTGTCAACCGGAGAGGGCATGTAGGCGCTAATCCCGTCCATCACCGTCTTCACGCAGGTGTTGGTAAGGGCCGAGACCGCCATGACCGGGACTATGCTCCCGGCCTTCACGCCCTCGGCCAGGCCCTGCAGAAGCTCCTCTTCCGTGAGCTCCTCGCCCTCCAGGTATTTCATGGTCAGTTCGTCGTCCATCTCGGCTATGGCCTCGGCCATGTTGTCCCGCAGCTCCTGGGCCTCGTCCGCCAGGTCGGCGGGGACGTCCATGTCCTCCCCCCCGGGCCCCTTGGCCTTCATGGAGACCAGGTCTATCACCCCCTTGAAATCGGCCTCAGCGCCGATGGGCATCTGAACGGCCACGCAGCGCCTTCCGAACCGCTCACGGATATTGCCCAGTACGGCTGCAAAGTCGGCGTTCTCCCGGTCCATCTTGTTCAGCAGCACCATCGCCGGAAGCCCTCGGGCCGAGACCTCCGCCCACATCAGCTCCGTCCCCACTTCTATCCCCGAGGCCGCGCAGACCACCAGCGCCGCCGAGTCCGCCACCTTCAGCGCCGCAACCACCTCTCCCAGGAAGTCCGCGTAGCCCGGCGTGTCTATCAGGTTGACCTTCGTGTCGTTCCATTCATAGGGCAGGACCGATAGCTGGATGCTGCCCCCGCGGCGCACCTCCTCGGGCTCGTAGTCGGAGGTCGTGTTGCCGTCCTCCACCTTCCCCAGCCGGGTCACGTGCCCCGCGTTGAACAGCATCGCCTCCGACAGGGAGGTCTTCCCTGCCCCGCTGTGAGACAGCAATGCCACGTTGCGTATTGCTTCTGACTTGTAGCTCCGCATATCCGGTTCAGCCCTCCCCCGTGGTCTGTGGAACAGGGCCATTGTAGAAAAAGCGTCGGGCCCCTGCAACAGCCTAGCCCCGTGTAGAGCCCCTTGCTCAACCGTCATTCCTGCTCTTCTCACTAGTCATTCCTGTGGAGGCAGGAATCCAGGGGCGGGGTTTCCAGCCACGAAAGCTCTGCAACCCATCCCGATATTAACCCCACTATCAGTTACACAAATATCTCATCGACAGGCAGACACCTTAATCTTCAACTCGCCGAGAACCCTCCTTCGCATGAGAACCTCCAAAGGAACCCCCTGCCCCGGGTGCTATCCTGAAAGAGAGGGCCGGGAACCCCCACCCCGACTTTAATCATGCCTGCCACGTTGAGACGACTGCCCAAGCTGGTACTCCTCGATAGACGAGCCCGGTTGACGGGCCTCTGTCTACTCCTCTTCGCCCTGGTTCTGTTCCTGGCCTCCTCTCCTCGGGCCTGGGATGGGGTCGGGGAGGCGGTCCAGGGTCACGAGCACGACGTTGTTGCTTGGGAGCTGCGGAATTTCCCCGACAAGTGGCTCTCTAAAGCAGCTTCCATCTTCGTCGACGATCTGTCGGGAGAGGACGCCATCGCTGAGGTGCAGGAGTATGCCCGTCTCACCGGCGAGGTCCACCGCCTGGACGGCGCCATCGACCGCGCCGTGGCCCTCGGCGGGCCTGTCGACGCCCTGGAGGATGAGCGAGCTGACCTGGACCGACAGAGGCGGGACATCCAGCCCCGGGTGGAAGAGATCATAGAGGGACAGATTAGCGGCATACTGGTGGAGGAGGGCATGTCCTGGCGCCTGGGTTTCCTGGACGCCGGCGGCTATCTGTTCCCCCCCGTCGACTTCAAGTACCAAAGCTCGCCCCCAGTCCTCGTCATCTCCCCCCGGGACCGCATCGAGCTGGAGTCGACTCGTCTCCTCACCCCCGACCTCGCTCTCGAGGCCCGGGAGGATATAGAGAGTGAGGTTGAGGCCCTGGAAAACAACCACTCCGCCCTGGTGGTCGATACCGGGGGAGTCGCCACTTTCCCCGCCGTCGTCGGCGCGTCCGCCAACATTCGTTACACCCTCCGCACCGTTGCCCACGAATGGGTCCATCACTACCTCGCCTTCTATCCCCTGGGCCGGGATTACTGGACTTCTGGCGATATGGTCACTATAAACGAGACCGTTGCCAATATAGCCGGCAACGAGGTCGGCGATACGGCCTACGAAAGATATTACGCAGAGCCGGCCCCCGCCCCCCCGTCCCCCACTCCCGGCACCTCCCCCGCGCCGCCTGCCTTCAGCTTCAACCGGGAGATGCGCGAAACCCGCCTGGAAGCCGACCGCCTGCTGGATGAAGGGAAGATCGAAGAGGCAGAGGCCTACATGGAGAAGCGTCGGTTGGTCTTCGCCGAAAACGGCTACTTCTTCCGAAAGCTGAACCAGGCATACTTTGCCTTCCACGGCTCCTACGCCGACCGACCGACTGCCGTGAGCCCCATCGGCGGTCAGGTGCAGCAGGTCCGGGACCGGAGCGCCTCCCTGAAAGACTTCATCCGGACCATGGCCCAGGTGTCCGATTACGAGGACCTCCTGAAGCTCGTGGACGGCTGATGAGAGACCCGGGGCGCAGTGTAGTAAACTTCTTGCATTAGTCAGGGGTGCGGGAGCAGCGTGCTCCCGGGAGGAGGACAATTTGGCCGGCCCACTGGAGGGTGTAAAGGTTCTCGACCTTACCAGGGTGCTTGCGGGGCCCTATGCCACTATGGTCCTGTCGGACCTCGGGGCGGAGGTCGT
>JAAXHX010000237.1 GCA_012270635.1 Dehalococcoidia bacterium
GAGACGCCGGTCCTGATAAAGAGCACTCCGGAAGGGGCCCGGGACTACCTGGTGCCCAGCCGGGTGCACCCGGGGACTTTCTACGCCCTGCCCCAGTCTCCCCAGCAGTTGAAGCAGCTGCTCATGGTCTCGGGGTTCGAGAGGTATTTTCAGATCGCCCGGTGCTTCCGGGACGAGGACCAGAGGGCCGACCGCCAACCGGAGTTCACCCAGCTGGACCTGGAGATGAGCTTTGTGGACGAAGATGACGTTCTGGGCTTGACCGAGGCCCTGTTCACGGGCTTGGCCGAGGCTGTGACGCCGGAAAAAGCCCTGACGAAGCCTTTCCCGCGGCTGACCTACGCAGAATCGATGCGGCGATACGGCACCGACAAGCCGGACATGCGCTTCGGGATGGAGCTGGAAGAGATTACGGACGTGGTGAAACACTCCGGGTTCAAGGTCTTTCAATCGGTGGCGGAGAGTGGAGGCACGATAAAGGGGATGCGGGCCCCGGGCTGCTCCGGGTACAGCCGGAGGCAACTGGACGGTCTGACGGAGTTCGCCAAGGAGAGAGGGGCCAAAGGGTTGGTGACGATAGCGTTGGAGGGAGAGCCGGACTCATCAGGAAGGTGGGAAGTGGAGAGTGTGAAGTCGGCGGTGACCCGATATCTCTCCGAAGATGAGCTCAATGGAATTGTGGACCGGCTCGGGGCGGGGATGGGAGACCTGCTGCTGATAGTGGCCGGGGATGAGAAGTCGACGAATGCCGCCCTGGCCGCGCTCAGGAACGAGATGGGGCAGAGGCTCGGGTTGGCGGACCCCGACAAGCTCGCCTTCATGTTCGTGGTGGACTTCCCCCTGGTCGAGTGGAATGAGGATGAGGCGCGGTGGGACTCGACGCACCACCCGTTCACGTCGCCCAGGGACGAGGACGTGGACCTGATGGACACGGACCCCGGCAAGGTGAGGGCGCGGTGCTACGACATGGTATGCAATGGGCAGGAGTTGGCCAGCGGCAGCATCAGGATCCATGACCGAAACCTACAGCAGAGGGTGCTCAAGCTGCTGGACTACGACGAGGTCGAGGCCCAGGCCCGGTTCGGGCACCTGCTGGAAGCCTTCGAGTACGGGGCCCCGCCCCACGGGGGCATAGCCCCGGGGATCGATCGGCTGGTGGCTATACTGGCGGGCGAGGAGAGCATCCGGGAGGTTATAGCCTTCCCCAAGAACCAGAGCGCCATCGATGTGATGACGGCGGCCCCGTCGCCCGTGAGTCCCCAACAGCTCAAGGACCTGCACCTGAGGTTGACTACGGATTGAATGATATGGGGAGTGGTCGGGGGTGGGGTGTGCTATACTTTTCACGAAGTCTAATCCGGTCTCCCCGTTGCTGAGAGAGTTCCCCCGCCTTGAAAGTCACCAGTGAAAAACTCCCCAAGAGCCGCATGCTCCTCACTATTGAAGTGGACGGGGATGAGCTGGAGGGAGCGCTGAAGAAGACGTATAAGAGCCTGGCGCAGCGGGTGCGGGTGCCGGGGTTCAGGCCGGGGAAGGCGCCCCGGGCCGTTCTGCAGAACTTCGTGGGGAAGGATGCGGTTATCCGCGAAGCGGTGCATGACCTGGCCCCGGAGCTGGTGCAGAAGGCGATCGAGGATGAGGCGCTGGAAGCAATAGACTCCCCCGAGGTGGAGATCGAGGAGCGGGATCCGGTAGTAATCAAAGCCACGGTACCCTTGACCCCGACGGTGGAACTGGGAGACTACAAGTCCATAAGAGTCAAACCCGACCCCGTGGAAGTGAAGCCCGAGGAGGTGGAGGAGGCCATGGAGTCGGTGCGGATGAGAAAGGCACCGTGGGAGCACGTCGACAGGGCGGTGGCCTTTGGGGACCTCCTGACCATCGACGTGGATGGAAAGGTTGACGGGAAGTCGGTCATAACCGAGACGGGTGCGGCCTACCAACCGGACCCCGACGTGGAGTTTCCGGTGGCGGGCTTCTCCAGGATGTTGGAAGGGATGGCCAAGGGCGAGTCCAAGGAATTCAGCCTGACGCTGCCGGACGACTTCAGAGAGAATGAGATAGCCGGGAAGGAATGCCGGTTTACCGTGACCGTGCAAGAAGTGAAAGCGAAGCTCCCCGCTCCCCTGGACGACGACTTCGCGAGGAGCCTTGACGAGGAGTACGAGACCCTGGAGGAGTTCAGGGCCAAGATGACAGAGGCCCTGGAGGACCGGGCGAAGCTGGTGTCGGACCGTAAGTTTGAAGAAGATCTTATGGAGGCCCTGAAAGGCGCCTCTACCATCGAGGCGCCGCCGAGCCTCACGGAGAGGGAGATAGACCACATAATCATGGACGAGGCCCGCGCGCTGGCGCAGAGCGGCGTGGAGTTCGAAAGCTACCTGAGGGCCATCGGCAAGACGCCGGAAGAGTTGAGAGAGGACCGCAGGGAGTCGGCGGAGAACCGGGTTGTGACGTCGCTCATCCTGAACCGGCTGGCGGAAGTGGAGGAGACCGAGGCGGGCGACTCGGAGATCGATGACGAGATAAGGGAAGCGGAGGAGCAGGCCAACGCTGCGGACCCGGAAGCGATACAACGCCTGCACAGTGACGAAGTGCGCACCAACATCGGGAACAGGCTCAGGCTGAGAAAAGCCCTGGAGCGCATGAAGGAAATTGCCCAACGGGGCCCGACGCCGGTTGCAGTGGGGTCGGGCGCTTCCATCGAAAAGGCAAACGAGAACGAGGAGAAAGATGCGACCGGATAACGTGATACCGATGATAATCGAGAGCGGCGCCCGAGGGGACAGGGCGTTCGACATCTATTCCCTTCTGCTGAAGGAGCGAATCGTATTTCTTGGCACCCCAATCACGGACCACGTGGCCAACCTGATAGTGGCCCAGCTGCTGTACCTCGAGCGGGAAGACCCCGACAAGGACATCAACCTGTACATCAACTC
>JAAXHX010000238.1 GCA_012270635.1 Dehalococcoidia bacterium
AAGGCAGAGAGGGGAGGTCCGTGGCAAGCCTGTCGAACCACGACCCCCAGCGTCCCAACCAATTATCCCACGGAGGCTTGTCCCCTTGATTACGAAGTTCTCGGTCCTCTACGTCGGCTTCACCGAACTCGACAACGTCGGCCTCGGCGGAACGCCCCCCGATGAGCGCCGCCTTGCCAACGACCAGATCGTCAAGGCCTACCCCATGGCCCTCGACGTCGCCCGGCACATGGACAAGCTCGGCTTCTACGCCCTCTGGGGCGCCGAGCACCACTTCCAGCGCGAGGGCTACGAGGTTGTCCCCAACCTTATCCTCTGGGGGACCCACCTCGCCGACCACACCGAGCGCCTCAAGATTGGCTGCGCCTTCAACGTCAGCCCCGTCTGGCATCCCATCCGCCTCGCCGAAGACTTCGCCCTCGCCGACGCCCTCACCGGCGGACGCATCATCTTCGGCGTCGGACGCGGCTACCAGACCCGCGAGGTCGAGACTCTCGGCGCCCCCTTGCTCGACCAGAACGCCAACCGCGAGCTGTTCGAGGAGCAGATGGAAATCATCATGAAGGCGTTCAGCCAGGACTCCTTCAGCCACCACGGCAAGCACTACACCATCCCCGCTCCTTCCGCCTTCCGAGGCTATCAGCCCACCGAGGTCACCCTCGTCCCCAGGCCTGTCCACCAGCCCGTCGAAATCTGGCAGGCCATCGCCAGCGGCAGGTCCATCCCCTACATGGCCCGCAACGGCATCAAGGGGATGATCACTCAGAACGGCGAGAAACTCGCCCGCGAAATCTTCCACGCCTACCGGGATGAAGCCGCAAAGGCCGGACGGGACATCGAACTTGGAGAAGACCTCATCCTCGGCGTCGCCATGTCCATCGCTTCCACCCGCGAAGAGGCCGTCGAGGCCGTCCGCCCTTACCACGACGAGGCGTACAAGTGGTTCGCCCCGTTCGGTTTCGTCCGCTACGTCGACGAGAACGGGCGGCCTTGGGGCACGCCCGGCGCCCCCGTGCGCGTCCCCGCTATTGAGGACGGCGTGCAGCAGCGCGCATGGCTCTGCGGCCCGCCCGAACTCGTGATAGAGGAGCTCAAAGCCTACGAAGCTGAGTTCCCCGGCCTCGATCAGGTTATGTTCCGCTGGCCCGAAGGCATGCCCGCTTCCCAATTCAAGGAGCAACTCTCCCGCTTCGCCGAAGAGGTCATGCCCCACTTCGGCAACTAGCGGCGCCGGCGCCACAGCGGGAATCTCGCTCCCTTTCTCCCCCCGTGGGGGAGATGCCCGAAGGGCAGAGAGGGCGGCTGCGAGGTTCCTGCCTCCGCAGGAACAACGGAACCCTCCCACCACTTCCGCGCGCCCCCCGTCATTCCCGTACAGCGGGAATCTCGCCCCCTGTCTCCCCCGGTGGGGGAGATGCCCGAAGGGCAGAGAGGGCGGCTGCGAGGTTCCTGCCTCCGCAGGAACAACGGAACCCCTCCCACCAATTCCGCGCGCTCCCGCACAGCGGGAATCTCGCTCCCTTTCTCCCCCCGTGGGGGAGATGCCCGAAGGGCAGAGAGGGCGGCTGCGAGGTTCCTGCCTCCGCAGGAACGACGGAGCCCCTCCTACCGCTCCCGCGCGCCCTCCCGTCATTCCCGCACAGCGGGAATCTCGCCCCCTGTCTCCCCCCGTGGGG
>JAAXHX010000239.1 GCA_012270635.1 Dehalococcoidia bacterium
TTGCGGTCTCGGATGGGGTTGGGTCGAGCGAAAACGCCCTTAAAGGAGAGCCGGTTGCGGGCGCGCTTTATCTCCGCTATGGCGTCGTCCACGTCTTCCAGGACGATCATGGCCGCCCCGTAGAGCCTGCCAGGGCCCTGGGCGCAGAAGTCGTACAGCCAGTCGTTGTAGCCCCGGGATACGGCGGATGCGAAGGTCCTGTCGTTGAAATCAACGGCGGCGACGGCGAGGCCGCGGGTCGGGAGGAGGACGGCCGCGGTGAGGCCCTCAACGTCCATGGCATGGACCTGGGAAAGGGCATCGAAGCCGCGGGCGATGCCCTCGGGGAGCCTCTCGGCCTGGAGCTTCTCAACCTCCCTGTGAATCTGCTCCTCCCGGTTGTCGCGCACTCCCGTGTCCCGGGCGAAGCCGATGGGCTTGCCATCGACCAGGGTGTTCATGTCCATGGGGTCCTTGGTGGCGCCTACAGGGGCCCGGTCCCTGAACTCGGGGGAGATGTAGTTTAGCCAGATGTCCCAAGGCTCGTGGACGTGCATGTCACTGTCGAGGACTTTCATAGCTTTCACCACCCAATCGCTGCTAGGGGGCCTATTGCCGGACCCGAGAGCCTATGTAATATAGCAGGCGGAGTAAAGACCCGGAGAATTCGCCAGCGTTGGCCCTATGACCTACCAGTATCACGAAGAGCTCCTGCTGCCTCACGCTCGGGAGCCGGTGTTCCGCTTCTTCTCCACCCCCGAGAACCTGGACCTATTGACGCCGCCATGGGTCAAATTCTCGATATTGACGCCGACTCCGATAGAGATGGGCCTCGGCGCCATTATAGATTACCGGATCAGCCTGCACCGCGTTCCCTTCAAATGGAAGAGTGAGATATCGGTGTGGAAGCCTCCCTTCGAGTTCTGCGACCTCCAGGTCAAGGGTCCTTACCGCTACTGGCTCCACCGACATACCTTCGAGGAGACGCCGGAGGGAACCCTGGTAACCGACCACGTTGATTACCGGGTGCCCTTCGGCTGGCCGGTGGAGCGCCTGTTTGTGGCGAGAGAGCTGAGGCAGATCTTCAGGCACCGACGGATGCGTCTGCTGGAAATTTTCTCGCAGGGCAACCGGCGCTCAGGACAGCCGCTTTATTCTCTGAATGACCTGCCGTAGCTCGTCGTCAGGGCTGTAGGGGAGGCCGAGGCTCACGCTGGAGGCCCAGCCGCCGTAGCGTTTCTCTATGAGACCCGGGAGCGCGTCGTAGGGGCCGATGACGGCGAAGGCTTCTATCATCTCGTCGGTTATCAGGGCGGCCATCTCCTTCCACCGCCCCTTCAAGGAAAGCTGATGCAGCTCCAGGGTTACGTCTCCCCAGCCATGAACGTCCATCACGGGCTTGTAGGTCCGGGTGGAGGCGTAGAAGGAGATGCGCTGGCGCAGGGCGGCGATGCGGGAATCCATGCCCTTGTCCGGGGTGTCGGCGATTATGAAACCGCCGCCGGACAGGGCCACGTCGCTAAGAGAGCGGCCAGCCTTCTCAGCTCCCTTTTCGACCTGAGGCAAGACGACGTCGGAGACGTACTTGTCGGTGCAGAAGCTGTGCAGTTGAACGCCGTCAGCCACCTCTCCCCCCATGCCCAACAGATACTTGTTCACTGCGGATATGGAGATGGGGATGCGGGGGTGGGGGATGGGGCCGGGATCGAACACGGGGATCATCAGGCTGAAGTTGTAGAACTTGCCATGAAAATCCAGAGGCGTCCCGTTCTGCCATGTGTCCCAAATGGCTCTCAAGGAGGCGACGTACTCCTTGAGCCGGGGCCCGGGGGAGAGCCAGGGGGTGCTGAACCGCCTTTCGTTGTGACCCTTGACCTGGGTCCCGAGGCCTAGCTCGAACCTGCCGCCGGACAGGCTCTGCAGGTTCCAGGCCATGTAGGCGGTGGTCATGGGGCTTCGGGGAAAGGCGACGGCAATGGCCGTTTTGATTGCTGGGTGACGGGTATGCTCCGCCGCCAGAGTGGAGGACAGGAAGGGGTCCAGGGTAAGCTCGGGGAGGGCGAGGGCGTCGAAGCCAAGGGCTTCGGCCCGGGCGGCCTGCGCCGGGATATCCGCCAACTTGTCGGCGTCGAGATGGGCAGTTACTTTCATTCTTATCGACTCCCGCAGGGCCTATCAGCCGGACACTCTTCAACTATTATATTGGAGATGGAGAGAAGATTATCACGTTGGGGCGGCACTGCAATCGGAGGGAGCTAGTCTCTGATTGACAGAAGGGGGACTCGGGAGTAAGTTCTACGCAGAAAAAGGCCTACGACCCTAAGGGGACTGCCAGAGCGTCGGTGTGGGGTGAGACTGCCGGCGGGAAGGTGCGATGCAGGCTAAGATCGTCATAGAGCGCCACGTACAGCCGGGCAGCGAGGCCCAGTCCCTGGACATCCTCGTGGAGATGAGGGCCCTGGCTACCCGGCAGACGGGATACATCTCCGGGGAGACCCTGATAGACGTGAGCGACCACTCGACGATGATAGTGGTCAGCACCTGGCGCAGCGTCCAGGACTGGAAGCGATGGGAGGGGCACAGCGATCGCATACGTCTTGAAGACATGCTGACCCCCCTGATGGCCTCCTCCCCCATCGTCCACATTTGCGCCGACGCCGGTGAGATGCGCGTCGAGGGAGAAGGGGCTTCAAGCCACCTGCTAGTCTGAGTACTCCGCCCCGCCAAAAAACAAACCTGACCCACTGACCTTACCCCCGGAAACATCTCTCAATGACCCTCAAAGACAAGGTTGTGCTGATAACGGGCGCGAGCCGCGGGGTAGGGGAAGCGCTGGCAGCCGGGTTTGCGGGGGAAGGGTCAATGGTAGTTGCCGTGGCCCGAACCCTGGCCCCGAACACGGGGGAGTGGCAGGGGTCGCTGGATGAGACCGTCGAGCGTATAGGGGAGTCGGGGGGCAGGGCCGTTGCCATGGCGTGCGACGTGACCGTGGAAGCCGACGTCAAGTCCATGGTGGACAGGGTGCGCTCGGAAGTGGGCCCCGTGGACGTGCTGATCAACAATGCGGGGCTGTCCATCAAGGGCTCCATCGTCGATATCTCCGTCGAGGAGTTCGACCGGGTGATGGCAGTGAACTTGCGGGGCCCGTTCCTGACGTGCAAGTACATAGCCCCGATGATGATGGAGCTAGGTCGGGGGAACATCATCAACGTGACTTCCAGGCAGGCCAACTGGACTGAGGGCAACCACATAGTCTACGGGGCATCCAAGGCGGCGCTGGACCGGTTCACGCTGAACATGGCAGAGGACCTGAAGCCGTACAATGTGGCCGTCAATGCGATGAGCCCGGGGTTGATAACCTCCTACATGACGCGCAATTGGGCCCCGGGAGAGAACCCCCGGGGCTTGGTGATAGAGCCGGCCAAAGTGGTTGTACCGGCGACGTTGTGGCTGGCCCAACAGGACGCTTCGTTTACGGGCCGAGTGCTGTTGAGGAACGATTTCGGGAAGAGCTGGCCTTAGGGGGTCGGGGCCCGGACAATCCCGCACTTGGCACCCAATTTGACACTGCCTACGCGGGTAGTACAATCACCCCATCTATCCAGGCGCCCCATCAATTCGGGCACTCCGTTCGTTCGGGTGTTTCATCCGGGGCGAGAGCGTCTTTCTCAACCAGGAGGTCAAGATGGCAGGGTTGCATTTTATCTCCGCCGACTCCCACGTGCAGGAGAGCGATGAATTCAAGATGAGGGTGCCGGCCCACCTTCGGGAGCGGCTCCCCCACATGGAGATCATCGATGGGGGAGAGTACGAGATCGTGGAGGGACGAAAGCCCCGGCGATTCGACATTGCGGAGAGCCGGATCACCGAGGACGACATGGACCGTAACTTCCGCGACGATCCCGATGAGGGACGGAACATCGAGCGGCGGCTGTCGGACCAGAGAAGGGATAGTGTGGCGGGCGAGGTCATCTACTGCAATGCGCTTCTGACGTACCTCGGGTCCCCGGACATCGAGTTCCAGATGACCGTGGCCAAGACGTACAACGACTGGGTGCACGAGATCTTCGGAGACCACCCGGACCGGTTCGCCCCTGCGGCCATCCTCCCGACGCTGGATGTTCCGGCGGCGGTGGAGGAAGCGTACCGTCTGGCCAAGATGGGCTTCAAGTTGGTGAGCAGCCCCATCGGGATCAGAAACCAGCCCTACAACCGCAAGGTCTACGAGCCACTGTGGAGTGCGCTGGAGGAGACGGGACTGGTGTTCAGCCTGCACTTCAACACGGGCACGGAGGACCACCTGCCGGAGAACGTGGGAGAGGAGGACGACGACAACGGGTTCCTGCCGTACATGATCATCAGCATGGCGGAAGGGATAGAGCCGGTGTCGCACATGCTGGCCTCGGGGGTACCAATGCGGCACCCGGGCATGGACTTCGTGGTAGTGGAGTGCGGGGCGGGGTGGCTGGCCTGGGTCCTGTACGCCCTGGACGAGCAGTACCAGCGCAAGCACATGTGGATCGAACCCAAGCTGGCGTTGAATCCCAGCGATTATTTCAAGCGGCAGGGCCATGCGACCTTCGGGGACGACCCGGTGGCCCTGGCCACCTTGGACTACATCGGGGAGTCGGCGCTGCTGTGGGGTAGCGACTACCCCCACGACGAGGGCACCTTCCCCCATTCGAAAGAGGTCATCGACCGGATTTTTGAGGGGTACTCCGAGGACATCAAGCGCAAGGTAGTGTTCCAGAACGCCGCGGACCTGTACCGGTTCCCGGGCAGCTAGGAGGTGGTCAAGGTGTCCGAGCTAGCCATCATTTCGGCCGACTCCCACTCGAACGAACCCGAGGAGATCTACGATCGGCTGCCCGCGGAATACCGGGCCCGCGCTCCCCATGAGGAGGTCATAGACGGCAAGAGATACCTGGTCTACGACGGTCAGAGGCCATCGCCCATGGAGGCGCCCCACCCCCTCAACGAAGACGACATGCGTCGATACTGGCGGGACGGGGAGGCGTTGGGCCGCGTGCAGCACAGGGAAGGCGGGACCCACATCCCGACACGGCTGGCGGACCAGAAGGAGGACGGGGTCATCGCGGAGGTG
>JAAXHX010000240.1 GCA_012270635.1 Dehalococcoidia bacterium
ACCGTCATCAGCCTCGGCGGGGGCGTGCAGTCCTCCGTCTTGGCCCTCATGGCAGGCGAGGGAGCCTTCGACCGTGTGCCCGACTGCGCCATGTTCGCCGATACCCATTGGGAGCCGCCCAGCGTCTACGAGCACATCGAGTGGCTCAGGGACCGGCTGAGCTTCCCGGTGTGCGTCGTGGACAACGGGCGAAGTCTGCGCGAGGACGTGAAGGTCCTCGTCAACCACTCCGGCAACCGCAGGTACGTGGACATCCCCGTCTTCCTGAAGGGAAGCGGCGGGGAATCGGATGGTATCGGCAGACGACAGTGCACCGCGAACTACAAGATCAGGCCGATACGGAGGAAGATGAGGGAACTGCTGGGGATGGAACCGAGACAGCGCATCCCATCCGGCGTGACCGTCGAGCTGTGGCTCGGCATCTCCACCGACGAGGCAATGCGCATGAAGGAGTCCCGCGACAGGTGGATACGGAACCGCTACCCCCTCATCGAGGCGGGCATGTCCAGGAGGGACTGCATCGACTGGTGGCACTCCCGATACGACAGGCCGCTGGAACGCTCCGCCTGCGTCGCCTGTCCCTTCCAGTCCAGACGGCGATGGGTCGAGACGAAGCGCAGGTGGCCTGAGTTGTTCGGCGAGGCCGTCGAGATCGACGCACGGTTGCGGGACGGTCTGGCCTACGTGAAGGAGCCGTACCTGCACCCGACCCGGACGCCGTTGGCCCAGGCGGTCGCCCTCGACGAGGCTAACCTGGGAGGGAGCGAGCAGAGAGACGGGTTCGGCAACGAGTGCGAGGGACACTGCGGCGTCTGACCCGTTCCCGGCTGCACTCCGGTCTTGACTGCGGCAGCCCATATCGTTCATGATAAGAGTAAGACTAAGTGTTATCAGAACAAGCAAAAAAACACATGCCCAGAACCACCACGACAATCACCTTCTCCCTGCCCACGGAGATGGCCGAAAGGGTCAGGCGGGTGATGAAGGACGAGGGCCGAACCCTCAGCGATCTCATACGGGAGGCCCTTCGCAGCTACATGGACGAGAGCGAGTGGCTCCGCGACGCCCGTCGCGAGAGAGTCCTCGCACGCCCATGCCCAGCAACAGAAAGCAGTAGGAGGAGACGCAGATGAATGAACGAATCGACTACACGCCCGTGGCCCTCTACGCCAGGGTCTC
>JAAXHX010000241.1 GCA_012270635.1 Dehalococcoidia bacterium
CGCATCCGCCGCCGGATGCTCAGGGCCTTGGGAGTAACCAACTTCGAAGACCTGTTCAACATGGAGGAGACAGATGAACAAGACTGACGACTTCCGCATCGACGGGAGCATAGACCGGTTCGCCGAATACGAGTGGAGCCTGTCCGCCCGAAGGCTGCTGCCGAGGGACTTCCCGGAGCGCTTGGTGCGCCTCAAGGAGGCCAGCGGCCTCACCTGGAGCGGCATGGCGCGGGCCATCGGCGTGGACCCCAGGCAGATGCGCGAGTGGCGCAGGGGCGCCCAGCCCAGCGGGGGAGCGTACCACTCCCTCGTCCTCTTCGCGGCCCAGATCGACGGGGGCCTGGAGATCCTCATGGGCGAGGGCTTCCAGGGGTTCCAGATGACCCTGTTCGAGGACGAGAGCTAGACCGTAGGCCCCGCCGGGCGCAGGTGCGACGGCGGCGCGGCGGGGTCTGAAACGAAGGCCGAAGGCGCTCGCTCCTTCCGTCGGCGTCGTCGGCCCGGCCCAACACCTGTAACGAGAGGCCAGCGGCCCCACCAGAAGCCGCTGCGACTGTGACCTATGAGAGATACCAACGGACGGAACGGACGGGAGAAACCCAAGCCCTCCCACACACCAAAGCAGCGTGCGGCGGTCCGAAAGGGGTTGCGCATACTCGCGAAGGTGGCCATTCGCGCCCACCTGAAGCGACGGGCAACCGAGCGCCACGCTGAGACGCGCGAGGACGGCGAGGAGGAGTGTCGATGAGCGCCCTTCCAACGCTGACCGTCATCAGTCTCGGCGGGGGCGTGCAGTCCTCCGTCGTGGCGCTCATGGCAGGAGAGGGAGCCTTTGACCGTGTGCCGGACTGCGCCGTATTCGCCGACACCCACTGGGAGCCGCCCAGCGTCTACGAGCACATCGAGTGGCTCGAAGGCCAACTGAGCTTCCCCGTCCACGTCGTGGACAACGGGCGCAGCCTGCGCGAGGACGTGAAGGCGCTCACCAATCACTCAGGCAACCGCAGGTACGTTGACATCCCCGTCTTCCTGAAGGGACGGGATGGAGAAAGCGACGGCATCGGCAGGCGGCAGTGCACCACGAACTACAAGATCAGGCCGATACAGAGGAAGATCAGGGAACTGCTGGGGCTGAAACCGAGACAGCGCGTCCCATCCAGCGTGACCGTCGAGCTGTGGCTGGGCATTTCCACCGATGAGGCCGTCCGCATGAAGGACTCCCGCGACAGGTGGGTGACCAACTGCTACCCCCTGATAGAGGTAGGGATGTCCCGAAGGGACTGCATCGACTGGTGGGACTCCCGATACGACAGGCCCCTGGAGCGTTCCGCCTGCGTCGCCTGTCCATTCCAGTCCCGTCACAGATGGGTCGAGACGAGGCGCAGGTGGCCTGAGCTGTACGGCGAGGCCGTCGAGATCGACGCCAGGTTGCGGGAAGGTTTGTCCTACGTGAAGGAGCCGTACCTGCATCCCACCAGGACGCCCTTGGCCAAGGCGGTTGCCCTCGACGAGGCGAAACTGGGAGAGAGCGAGCGGAGAGACGGGTTCGGCAACGAGTGCGAGGGCCACTGCGGCGTCTGAGCCTGATGCTGGCTGCACGCCGGTCTTGACTGTGGCAGCCCAGTTCGTCCATGATAAGAGTAAGACTAAGTGTTATAACGACAGGCAAAAGAGAGAGGCCGTTCCGCCAT
>JAAXHX010000242.1 GCA_012270635.1 Dehalococcoidia bacterium
CTCTTCGAGCGGGCCAAGCCCGACTACAAGAAGAAGGCGCAGGAGATTCTGGAGAAAGTCGGCATGTGGGAGAAGCGAGGCGCGCTGGCCCAGAACCTGTCCTACGGTCAACGCAAGCTCCTGGAGATCGGTCGGGCCATGGCCATGGAAGTACAGGTGTACCTGTTCGACGAACCCTTCGCCGGCCTCTTCCCCCAGATGCTGGAGAGGGTGAAGGACTTGATGAAGGAGATGCGGGACGAGGGCCACACCATAGTCTTCATCGAGCACAACATGGACATCGTGAGGGAGCTTTCCGACCATATATTCGTACTGGACAGCGGCGCCCTCCTGGCCGAAGGAGAAGTTGAAGACGTCCTGAACCGCCCCGAGGTCATCGAGGCCTACCTGGGCGACTAGCCCTGAGAGAAACACCCCTGATGGAAGCGAATAACGGCAACGGCGAAAAGAGGATTCTGGAGCTGGTTGACGTCTCCGTGCACTACGGGGCGGTTATCGCCCTGAGCGAGGCATCGCTGGGCGTGGACCGTGGCGAGGTTGTGGCAGTTATGGGTCCCAACGGGGCCGGCAAGTCCACGGTGCTCAAGGCCATCATGCGCCTCGCACCGGTGGTCGGGGGGGAAGTCTACTGGCGGCAAAACCTGCTCCAGGCCGAGACCCACGAAATAGTCAAAGAGGGAATCGCTTTCGTACCCCAGGGCCGACGCGTCTTCACTCATCTGACCATCGAAGAAAACCTGGAGATGGGTTGTCTCTACATGAACGACAAGGCCGAGAAGCGCCGCCGCATGGACGGCGTGATGGACCTGTTCCCCATTCTTCACGAGAAGCGTCGGGACTACGCCAGCCAGATGTCCGGGGGTCAGCAGCAGATGCTGGCCCTGGGCCGGGGGTTGATGGCCAACCCCGATGTCCTGCTCCTCGACGAACCCACCCTCGGCCTGGCCCCCATCATCGTCAAGGAAGTCTTCGAAAAGGTCTCCGAGATCAGCGACAGGCTCGGCACCACCATCCTCGTCGTCGAGCACAACATCAAGGGAGTGCTGAACATCGTTGACCGGGCCTACGTGCTGGACAAGGGCCGAGTAGTCCACGACGGGACTCCGCAGTCGGTGCGTGAGACCGACATCCTCACCCGGGTGTTCCTGGGCGCGGCCTAACCCCCGGACTCCACCTGCCCTTTCCTATACAAACCTCTCAGCGCGGCCGTCTGCCCACTTCGGATCTAGCCTCCACTTAGTTGTTTTTTCGACCCGTCCGTACTCTCAGGGCCGCCAGACCCAAGGGAAGTGCTAGCAGCAAAACCATGCCGATATCGATGCCTGCTCGGCGTTCTCCACCGGCAGCATTCCAACCGCCGCCGGAAGGCGCCGGGCCATCGACCGTTGGGGTGGGGAGAGTTGCCGTGTCGACGGGAGCAGCAGGGACGGGCGTGTAGGGGGGCGAGGAAGTGGATGTCGGCTCTGCAACAGGCGTAGGGGTTGGCAGCTGGGAAGTCGGGGTTGGGCCGGGTATGGGAGTCGATGGAGGCGTGGGGGTGGAGATTGGAGCGGGTTCGGGAGTCGGCAGAGGCATGGGCGTGGACACTGGAGCAGGTTCGGGAGTCGGCAGAG
>JAAXHX010000243.1 GCA_012270635.1 Dehalococcoidia bacterium
CCGTTCTCCGAGGGCCGGTACAGCGGCGGGTAGGATTCCACCACCCTTGCAGCGATGGCGTCCTTGAATGCGTCTATGAATCCTCCGAGGTTCATGGTGTCGTCCTCCTGTTAATGGTGACCGGAGGACGACGCTGGAACCTGAGGCGCACCACGCCCCCGGGGGGAGGCGTTACTGAGTGCTCAAGTGTCCCGGCAACGCCCCCAGGCGTTTGTATGAATGTGCGAGGGCCGCGCGTATGCGGCTTCGTTGTGTGCGGCTCAGGCTCTGCGCGAACCGTCTATCTATGCAACCCTCGGAATGGGCTGCTTTGTCTTGGCGTCGTAGCAGCGTCCCGTCAGGTGGTACGCCCTCACCGGGGAGGAGACGGCCTTCCCGCCCACGATGTCCGCCGATGCGGTCTGCATTGCCGGTTCGCCTGGTGCGATGGGCTGTCCGCACCGGCAGCAGGCTTCCAGGGTCATGGTGCTCTGCATCTTGTGCACCTTCTCTTTCCTCTCCTTACTTGTGGAGCTGTGTTGCGGTCTGAACAAGGCGAGGCCCGTCGGTTCCCCTGTAGAGGGAGCTACGGGCCTCGTGGGTGCGACTCTGTGAGTCGTCTAAGCTTCGATGTCCTCGATCTCGCCGTCGTCCAGGTCGAGGGCCACCACCGTGGTCTTGAGCCTCTCCCTGTGGACTTCCTTCTCGGGGCTGTCCTCGACGAGCGTCATCTCCTTGCTGGTACGTCCCTTGACCAGGATGCGTCTGCCCTCGGATTCCAGGACGAGGTTGTCGAGGAAGCCTGCCGCCACCAACATCGCCATATGGCCTCGTCTCAGTGGCATCAACGGACGTGTGCGATTGTCCCTGGCAGGCCACAGAGAATCCGTTATCTCCGTGCTGGCCCACAGCCCCGACCTACGGGCCTCGGCAGCAGCCGCAACGGGATCGACGGTGCGTGTGGCAAAGAGGATGTCCCCGCTCTGCGTCGTGGCCGGGGTGTACTCAGGGTAGGGGTATGAGCGTAGGGGCTCCGGCTCCCCCAGCGACCACTCCGTCACCATGCTCTCGGCGGCAGCGTCGGGCACGGGGTCGGTCTTCCTGTAGGCTATGAGCACCACCTGGTCGAAGACCTTCCGCTCCGGCACCGGGAACGCCCAGCAGCGCATCCGCCCGTAATGGGTGGACAGGTAGCGGGCCGAGTAGGAGAGTCGCTGCTTGGGGACGATGAAGACCAGCAGCCCGTTCTCGGCCAGGTAGCGCGTGGTATGCGTGAGGAAGGCATGTTCCACCCTCTTGTCTTCCGAGTCCCAATCATACGGTGGGTTGAGGAGCAGCAGACCGAAGGCCCCGTTCGCTATGGAGGT
>JAAXHX010000244.1 GCA_012270635.1 Dehalococcoidia bacterium
AGGACCTTGCGGCCCTGGCGAACGCGGGCTTCAGCGGGCGCGGGAAACTGGTAATGGATGTTTCTGCCGTTTACGGTAACGAAGCCCATGGCCATGCCTCGGGGGGGACGTGATTAGGACAAGGCGATTTTATCAGACGGGCGGGGCACACCTAAACCCCGTCCCTGCCCTTTTGCCGGTGCTATAATCCCTGAAACCCCACCCCAGCGCCCCCTTACCACCGTGTTGCCAGACCAATACGCCCATAACGGAGACTCCCTTCTCCCTCCCCGCGCGCTGGATGGCGTGAAGGTCCTGGACCTGGGTCACGGCATTCCGCCGGCCAACGCCGGCAAGCTCCTGGCCTGCTTCGGGGCGGAGGTGATCAAGGTGGAACCCCCCTATGGAGACCTGTTGCGCAGGTCGGGGCCCTTCCCCAGGGACCTGCCCCACCCCGAGACCAGCGGCATTTTTCAGCTCCTCAACGTCAATAAAAGGGGCATCACCCTCAATCTAGACTCGGTGCACGGGCGAAGGCTCTTCAGGATGCTGCTGTCCTGGGCAGACATAATGGTGGAGGGGCTGGGGGCGGGGGTGTTGGACGACCTCGGATTGCCGTACGAGGAGATGGAGAGGATCAACCCGGCGCTGGTCGTGGCGTCCATAACGCCCTTCGGGCAGAGCGGCCCGTACCGAGACTACAAGAGCTACGAGATACAATCCTACGCCTTCGGCGGGCCGATGTACTTCACGGGTCAGCCGGAACGGGAACCGGTCAACGCCGCGACCAACGTCTCAGACCTGCACACGGGCCTGGCCGCCGCGTCGGCGGCGATGGTGACCTTTCACAGGGCCGAGTCCTCGGGGGTGGGGGACTACATCGACCTGGCAGCTGCGGAGGTGCAGCTGGGCAACATAGACCGCCGGGCGGCCAAGCTCCTGGCCTACTCTTACACGGGGACGGTCGGGCCCCGGAACCTGGACCACATGGGCATAGGTTCGGGGCCTTTCCCCTGTGCAGACGGCTACATCAACCTGCTAGGCGGGGAGTTCGGGTTCGACCGCGTATGCTCCCTCATCGAGCGGGAGGACTTGCTGGAAGAGCCCCGGTTCGCCACCGCCGAAGGCCGGCGAGACCCGGCAAACATAGAGGAGATTTCCGGGATGGTCATCTCCTGGCTCTACTCCAAGTCCAAGCTGGACGTTTGGGAGACAGCACAGCGCAAGCGGGTGCTGTCGGGGGTGGTCAACACCACCGAAGACCTGCTGAGCGACGACCATTTCTGGGAGCGGGGGATGTGGGCCAGAACGCATCACCCGGTTGTCGGGGAGATGACGATGCCGGGCAGGTCCATCAAGATGTACCGCACCCCCTGGCAGGTCCACTCCCCCGCTCCGACTCTTGGCCAGCACAATCAAGAGGTCTACTGCGGGATGCTGGGATACAGCCGGGCAGAGCTTGCCAGGCTCAGACAGATGGGCATCGTCTAGGGATGGGAGAATTACGTTGCCGAAGCTGCCCCTCGAAGGCATAAGAGTCCTGGAAATCACGGTGGTGTGGGCGGGCCCTCACGCCGGCCAGATACTCGCCGACTGGGGCGCCGAGGTCATCCGCGTCGAATCGACGCAGTTCCTGGGCACCACGACCCGGACTGGCCTGATGAGACCCGACAGGGACTATTTTCGGATGTTCATAGAAATGGGGTACGGCTACGCAGGCCGGTATCCTGGGACCCGGGCCTGGGACAGGGGCTCCCTCTTCAACACCCACGCCCGCAACAAGACCAGCATGACGGTCGACGTGACTCGGGAGGAGGGCGTAGAGATATTCAAAGACCTGGTGGCCCAATCGGACGTCTTCATCGAAAACAACATGCCGGATACGATGAAGAAGCTGGGGCTGGGCTACGCCGAATTGAAGAAGGAAAACCCGGGGCTGATCATGGTAAGGATGCCCGCTTTCGGGCTGGACGGGAAATACCACCGGTACAGGTCCTGGGGCCAGCACGTGGAGGGGGTGGCCGGCCATAGCTGGCTGAAGGGTTACCGGGACACGGACATATCCCAAAGGCCCGAGTCAAACCAGAGCGACGCCGGGGCGGCCTACAGCGCAGTCCTGGCGGTGTTGATGGCCATCAGGCATCGCAACCGCACAGGCGAAGGCCAGCTCATCGAGATCCCCCTGTGCGAGAACTTCATCCCCTATATGGCCGCTCCGATAATGGACTACACGATGAACGGACGGGTACGGTCTTCCCTGGGCAACGGGCACCCATCCATGGCGCCTCAGGGCGTCTACCGGTGCAAGGGCCACGACTCGTGGGTTGCCATTTCCGTAGGCAACGACGGGGAGTGGGAGGCTCTGTGCCGTGTTCTCGGGGACCTGGAGTGGGCCCGAGACAAGCGGTTCCGCACCGTGCTGGGCCGGTGGAACAACCAGGAAGAGATAGACCGACACCTATCGGAGTGGACTCGAACGCTGACGAAATACGAGGTTATGGCCTGGCTCCAGGGGGTCGGGGTGGCGGCCGCGCCCGTGCTGGACGAAGGGGACGTGCACGCCGACCCCCACGTCAAGGCCCGGGGCTTCTTCCAAAAGATCGCCGACCCGGAGGTCGGGACCCATGACCACGTCGGGTTCATGTGGAAGATGGCCAGGACGCCCAACGCAATCCGCAAACCACCCGCCCACCTGGGCTACGGCAACCGGTATGTGTACAGGGAGCTGCTGGGATACGAAGACGAGCGTTGCAGGCGGCTGGAGGAAGAGGGGCACATAGGAACGGAACCCGCGCCGCACATCCCGTGACGAGCGCTGGAGCCCGACCCCATCGCGCAGAGGCGCAGGGCTAGACATCTCGCCGCATTACGTGGCGTCGCAGTCCGGCCCTTCCCACTTCCCGGAACCCGTGGGTCTCGAACACGGGTACGTAACCGCAAAATCGGTAGCTGGGAGATTCCGGGTCCACGGGGTAGGCCTCGATGACCGAGGCGCCGTTGTCTCGGGCGCACCGGACGGCTTCTTCTATAAGCGTCCCCATGATGCCCCGGCGGCGCAGGCTGCTCCTCACGTAAAAGCAGGATATGGACCAGACGGTGCCCGGGTCCTCGCCTTCCGGCTCAAGAGCGTTGAGGTTGACGAAGGTGGAGCGCGGGGCCGTCGAGCACCAGGCCACGGGCTCGCCGTCCAGGTAGGCCAGCAGTCCCACACGCACACCGGTCTCAACCTTCCGTCTCATGGCGCGTTTCAGGCCTGCCCGGTCACGGGGCTTCTTGCCGGACTCGTCCATCCGGAAGACCATGCACCAGCACCATTTGGGGCCGCCACGGGACTCGAACAACCGCTCGAAGTCCGGCCAGCGATTTTCGTCGACCTCGTGGACTTCCAGGTGGCCCGCTTGCCTGCTCATCTCAAGGCGTTATAACTCCCACGTCGGGCCTACGGCAACCCCCGACTACGGTGGGAGGTACAACCCCTTTCAGCCATGGCGACGAGGCTTTAACTCTCCCCCGAAATGGTTTAAGGTTGTACAACTTTGGGAGCCCTGACTGACAAGTACTGCATCGTAGGGGTGGGTGAAACCCCACACACACGCCCCTCCAACCGGACCACCCTCTCCATGGCCTGCGAAGCCGTCCGAAACGCCCTGGCCGACGCGGGCCTCGACCACTCCGAGATAAGCGGGATGACTTCCTACCAGGGCTTCGACTCGTGCGCCTCCAAGGACGTTGGTTCTGCCCTCGGCATGCGCTTGGACTATTCCCTGGACATCATAGGGGGAGGCTCGAGTACCGAAGCGCTGGTAGCCCATGCCATCGGCCTAATCGAGGCGGGATACTGCCGGAACATGGTCATATTCCGCTCCATGAACGGCAGGTCGGGGCGCAGGCCGGGGGGGCAGGACCCCGGGGGCTCCGCCTCGATGCCCGCCATAAGGAAGATCGGGGACTTCGACAAGACGTGGGGGTTCACGACTCCCGCGCAGCACCACTCGTTGACCTGCATGAGGTACATGCACGACTACGGCCTCACCTCCCGGCATCTCGGCGAGGTGGCGGTTGCGCACCGCAAACACGCAAACCTCAACCCCAAGGCCATCTTCTACGACCGGCCACTGAGCATGGACGACTACCTGAAGGGCCGGTGGATATCGAAGCCCTTCCGGCTGTTCGACTGCTGCCTGGAGACCGACGTAGCCGCGGCGCTCATCGTCGCGCCTAGGGAGTGGGCCTACGCCCTCAAGCAGCCCCCCGTGTTCATCATGGGAGGAACGGCGAGGGTGCAGGCGCCGGGCGCGTCGTTTCCCTGGGGAATGCCCAAGATCCACTACGTCGGGGGGAACTATGGGAGGAAGCGGCTGTTTGGCATGGCAGGGGTTACCCATGACGACATCGACTTCGTGTCGGCATACGACGCCTTCACCTTCACGTCACTGATCCTGTTGGAGGCCTTCGGGTTCGCCCCCGAGGGCGAGATAGGGCCTTTCGTGGAAGGGGGGACCCTGCAGATCGACAACAGGCTCCCTTCCAATCTGTCCGGCGGCCACCTTTCGGAGGGGTATACCCACGGCATAGCAATGGTCATCGAGAACGTTCGGCAGCTCCGGCATCGCGCCGATGACGCATGTCCCGGGTGGAAGGAGGGCCAGCATACCTACGACCGGGGCAAGGGCTGCCGGCAATTGAAGAAAGCGGAGATAGCCGCCTGCCTGGCCTGGTCTTTCGAGGCCCAAAGCAGCGCAATGATTCTCAGGAGGTAGCGGCAGAGTGGGAGCGTTAACCGACAAGTATTGCATAGTGGGCGTGGGCGAGACTCCCCACATGCGCCCTTCGAACCGGACAACCCTGTCCATGGCCTGCGAGGCCGTGAGGAACGCGATGGCCGACGCGGGCCTCGATCCCTCGGAAATCAGTGGCATGACGTCCTACCAGTACGCGGACTCCTGCGACTCCAGCGAGGTGGCCTCGTCCCTGGGCATTCGTCTCGACTATGCTGTCGACATCATGGGCGGAGGAAACAGCACCGAGACGCTGGTGGCCCACGCCATCGGCCTGATCGAAGCGGGCTATTGCCGGAACATGGTCATCTTCCGCTCGATGAACGGGCGGTCGGGGCTGAGGTTCGGGGGACAGGACCCCGATGGCCCTGCTCCACTCACCTCGGTGTCTAGCATCGCCGACATGTGGGACGCGTGGGGATTCACCACACCGGCCCAGCACCACGGCCTGACCTGCATGAGATACATGCGCGACTACGGCCTTACATCCAGGCATCTCGGCGAGGTTGCCGTCGCCCACCGGCGGCACGCCAACCTCAATCCCAAGGCCGTGTTCTACGACCGCCCGCTTTCCATGGACGACTACCTAAAGGGCCGCTGGGTTGCCAAGCCGTTCCGCCTCTTCGACTGCTGCCTGGAAACGGATGTGGCGGCGGCCATCATCGTCGCGCCCCGGGAGTGGGCCTATAATCTCAGGCAGCCCCCGGTCTTCATCATGGGCGGCACTGCCCGGACCCAATCGCCCGACGCGTCCTACAGGTGGAACCGCGAGAAGATTCACTACGTGGGCGCGAACTACGGGCGAAAGCGGCTGTTCGGCATGTCCGGGGTTACTCACGACGACATCGACTTCGTATCCGCGTACGATGCCTTCACGTTCACATCCCTGATATTGCTGGAAGGCTACGGTTTCGCGCCGGAAGGGGAGATCGGGGATTTCGTTGAGGGCGGCACTCTCCAGATCGGCGGCAAGCTGCCATCCAATCTCTCGGGCGGGCACCTGTCCGAGGGGTACACCCACGGCATCGCCATGGTAATCGAAAATGTCCGACAGCTAAGACACCGCACCGACGACCTTTGCCCCGGGTGGCGGGAAGCAAAGCACACTTACGACCGAAGCAAGGGTTGCCGCCAGCTGAAAAAGGCGGAGATTGCCGCCTGCCTGGCCTGGGGCACGGAAACCGAAAGCAGCGCCATGATCCTCAGGAGGTAGGCTCCCATGCCCGGACCCATCGACTATTCCCTGATCAACGTCAGGCCGGACCCCGACACGAAGGAGTGGTGGAACGCCACCAAGGAAGGGCAACTGCTGGTCCGTAGGTGCAATGACTGCGGCCGCAAGTTCTTCCCACCCTTCCCCGCCTGTCCCGGCTGTACGTCCATGGACCTGGGCTGGCACGAGGCGGAGGGCAAGGGTGTAATCTACAGCTACAACGTGGTGGTGCAGCCCATACTCGCGCCCTTCGTCGGGGCGGTCCCCTACGTCACCGCGGTCATCGACCTGCCCGACTGTGGCAACCCCGACGGCTCGCTCACCAGGATCGTAGGTGTCCTGGTCGACGACGAGGACGCAGCCGCCATAGGGAATCCCGTGGAAGTGGTGTTCGAGCGTTCGGAAAACTCCGAATACGTGATGCCGAGATGGCGGGTGACGGGGGTGGGTGAGAACGCCTGGAAGTTCACGGGTGAAGGCGGCGGGCCGGTAAACGGCTGACCTCTATTCCCTCGCGCGCCATGTGCTAAACTCCCTTCATGGGTGTTTTCAACTGTACCCTGCGCATCTCCCCCTTGGACAACAACCTCTCGCTGGAGATTTAGGCTACCGTGGGCACGGCGGCCACTTACACCATGCTGCCTGACAGCTTGCTCAAGGAATTGGGCATTTCTCCAACCCGAAAAGGGATATTCGAGATGGCCGATGGCCGCCGCGAGGAGATGGACATCGGGGAAGTGCGGGTCTCCGTCAATGGCGCCTCCGCGGTGAGCCCCGTGATTTTCGGGTCGGGAGGTACGGCGCCCCTACTCGGGGCCGTCACCCTCAAGATACTTCTCCTTCCGGTAGACCCCGTCGGGCAGAGACTGGCGCCGACTCACGCTCTCCTATATTGATCTGGGCCTCTCCCCCAGATCCCCGGCCAGGCCGAAACCCTTCCACTCCATTCCGTGTGAGGTCTCCGTAGACTATAATCCAGTTGTGGGCCTCCGTATAAGCACATGGTTGAGAAGTTGGCAACGGTCAAAGATTTGCGCCTAACTGAACTCGCTCACTGCGCGGGCTGAGCTTCCAAATTCAGCCCCGAGGACCTGGTCCAGGTCCTGAAGAGCCTCCCCCAAACAAACGACCCGAACCTGCTGGTGGGATCGGGCACGTCAGACGATTCTGCCGTCTACAGGCTGAGCGAAACCTTGGCATTGGTCCAGAGCGTGGACTTCTTCCCGCCCATCGTGGACGATCCCTACTGGTTCGGGGCCATTGCCGCGGCCAACGCCTTGAGCGACATCTACGCCATGGGCGCCACGCCCTTACTCGGGCTCAATGTCGTCTGCTTCCCCATAGACCTGCCCAAGGAAGTCCTGGCCAGCATTCTCAAGGGCGGCGCCGACAAGATGGCCGAGGCCGGTGCGATCATAGCCGGGGGTCACACCATCGACGATGCGGAGCCGAAGTACGGTATTGCGGTGACGGGTCTGGTCAGGCCCGGAGAGCAGGTCACCAACTCGGGGGCGCGCGCCGGGGACAAGCTGGTCCTGACCAAACCCATCGGCACCGGGATAATCACGACGGCCCTGAAAGCCAACAAATCGGGCGCGGATATTGAGGAGAGGGTCATTAGGCTGATGGCCGACCTGAATAAGGGAGCGTCGGAGGCGATGGTTGGCGTCGGGGTGAACGCGTGCACGGACGTGACGGGTTTCGGGCTTCTGGGTCACCTGCGGGAGATGGTGGAGGGGAGCGGGGTCGGGGCCCGGGTCATGCTGAAGGATGTGCCCTTCATCCCCGGGGCCCGCGCCCTCGCCGAGGAAGGCATAGCTCCCGGCGGGACCCTGAGGAACCTGGACTCACTGAAGGACCGGGTAGTTTGGGACGGCGAGGCGCCGGAGGCGGTGAAGACGCTATTGGCCGACGCCCAGACGTCGGGAGGACTGCTGATTTCCGTGTCGGAAGAGAGGGTTGGGAAGCTGATGGAGGCGCTGCGGGAGCATGGGGTGGTCGGGGCCGGGGTGATAGGCGAGATAGTCGCTCAACCCAAGAGCGTAATTCACGTGATCGGTTAAGGCACGACACGCAATCGGGTGCCCATTGTTTACCCTAAGCAGACAGCACGCAGACGAAATGATCGCCCACGCCAAGGCGGACGCCCCCAACGAGTGCTGCGGTATGCTGGCAGGCGCTGGCGGTGAGGTAAAGCGGGTCTATCGCATCAGAAACGCGGAGCCCAGCCCGGTCAAATACGTCATGCACCCGGAGGACCAGTTCCGGGTTTTCGAGGAGGTGGACTCCGAGGGCTGGGAGGTCCTGGGCTTCTATCACTCTCATACCTTCAGTGAAGCGTACCCCTCTCCCACCGACGTAAGACTGGCCACCTACGTGGACGATTCGACCGGCGAGAAGGAGACCATCTGGCCGGGCGTGATCTATTTTCTGGTTTCCCTTAGAGACCCCGAGGCGCCGGAGGTGCGGGGGTTTCATATCGAGGCCGGCGAGATCACCGAAGAAGAGTTGACGATAGAGGGCTGACCCCCCGAACAACGAACGCAGGCGAAGTTACCTGTGTTTCGCGTATTGGGGAGGGGATGGATTCCGGCTCGGGGGCCGGAATGACGGAGAAGGCAGGGCGGGAATGGGATGTAGGCACAGGTGACCTCCGCTCGACCCTTCGACAGGCTCTCAGGGTGAGCGGCGCCGAGGTTGTCAGGGAAGGCAGGGTGTATTCGCCTCGTCATTCCTGCGGAGGCAGGAATCCGGGGGGTTAGTCCCGGTTCTTGATTAGCCAGTATTCCAGGCTGTCGGCCATGGCCAACCAGCTCGCCTCGATGACGTTGGTCGAGCTTCCCACCGTCCGCCATTGGCGTGTTCCGTCCGTCGATTCGATCAGCACGCGGATGCTGCTGGAACTCCCCGAGCTCTCATCCACGATCCGAACCTTGTAGTCCGAAAGCTCCACGACGGATAGGCGCGGGTAGAATTGCTGTAACGCCTTCCTGAGAGCGAGGTCCAGGGCGTTCACGGGCCCGTTTCCCTCGGCGGCGGTGTGGATGGTCTCCTCGCCTACCTTGACCTTGACCATGGCCTCGGCCAGGAGGTAGGGCTCCGCGTCGTGGGTCATGGTCGGAGACCGACGGCTGTTTTCGACGAGCACCATGAAGTCGACAAGCTCGAAGGGCGCCTTATAGCTGCTGTGGGCCCGCCTGACAAGGAGCTCGAAGGAAGCCTCGGCGCCCTCGTACTGGAAGCCTTTGCTCTCCAGGTCCTTGATCCGACCGAGGACCTCCCGGGTCCCCTCCGCCCCGAGCTCAACGTCTATGCCCAGCTCCCGCACCTTGTAGGCTATGTTGCCCCTGCCGGACAGCTCCGAGACCACCACCCGCTTGGCATTGCCCACCAGCTCCGGCGGAACGTGCTGGTAGCTCTCTTCCAGCTTGTTGACCGCAGCCACGTGCATCCCGCCCTTATGGCTGAACGCGCTCATGCCGACATAGGGCTGATGGTGGTCGGGGGGGAGGTTGACCAGTTCGCTGGCGTATCGGGAGACCTCCGTGAGATGGGACAGCTGCTCGTCCGTTATGCAGTCGATGCCCATCTTGATCTTCAGGTTGCCTATGATGGACACGAGATTGGCATTGCCACAGCGCTCTCCATAGCCGTTGATGGTCCCCTGGACCTGCACTACGCCCTGATTGACGGCGGCGATGGTGTTGGCGACGGCCATATCGGCGTCGTTGTGGGTATGGATGCCGAGGCTGGCGTCGGTGGCTTTATGGACCCGGTCGATAATGTCCGCGATCTCGGAGGGCAGGCGACCGCCGTTGGTATCGCACAGCACCACGCACTCAGCGCCGGCGGAGTGGGCCGCTTCAACGGTCTTGATGGCATAGTCGGGGTCTTCCATGAAGCCATCGAAGAAGTGCTCGGCGTCGAAGATGACGCGCCGACCCTTGTCCCGGAGGTAACGTACGGAGTCGGCGATCATGTCCAGGTTTTCCTCGGGGGTGGTCTCCAGGATGGAGCGGACGTGCAGCGCGGAGCTCTTGCCGACGAGGGTGATGACCTCGGTCTCGGCCTGAAGCAGGGCCGCAATCTGGGGGTCTTGGTCCACGCCGATGTTGGCGCGCCTGGTGGCGCCGAAGGCCACTATCGTCGAGCTTTGGAGATTCAGGTCTCGGGCCTTTTCAAAGAACTCGGCGTCCTTGGGGTTGGACCCGGGCCACCCTCCCTCGATGAAGTCGACGCCCAGCTTGTCCAGCATCCGTGCAATCTTCAGCTTGTCCTCCACGGACAGGGAGATGCCCTCCATCTGGGTCCCGTCTCTGAGGGTGGTGTCGTACAGGGTGAGCCGTTTTGCCGTCGTTGCCATCGGTAGACCGTCCTACGCCGTCACCTTCGCTGCGATCAATGCTCCCATCTCCACCGTTCCCGTACTCTCGGTCCCGTCCTCGGCGATGTCAGGAGTCCGGTAGCCTTCCTCCAGGACCCGCTCCACTGCGTTTTCGATGGCGCGGGCTTCTTCTTCGAGGCCCAGGGAGTGACGGAGCATCATAGCCACGCTGAGGATCATCCCACAAGGATTGGCCTTGTTCTGCCCGACGATGTCGGGGGCGGAGCCGTGGCACGGCTCGTAGACGCCCACGGCGCCCTTGGCGCCTTCCTGCATGTTCAGGCTGGCCGAAGGAAGCATTCCCATAGACCCCGAGAGAACGGCGGTCTCGTCGGTGAGGATGTCCCCGAAGGTGTTTTCGGTGACTATGACGTCGAAGCGGGCTGGCTGGCGCACCAGGTGCATGGCGCAGGTGTCCACCAGCAGGTGGTCCAGCTCGACGTCGGGGTAGGAGGGTGCCATTTCCAGCACGACCTGACGCCAGAGCCGGGAGGACTCCAGGACGTTGGCCTTGTCCACGGAGGTCAGCTTCTTGCGTCTCCGTCCCCGGGCCACCTGGAAGCCCACCCGCACGATGCGGCATATCTCCTCCTCGGAATAGGACATGGAGTCGACGGCCCTGCGGCCCCTGGAGGTGGTCCATTGCCTCTTGGGTTTGCCGAAGTAGAGGCCGCCCGTAAGCTCCCGTATCACCACCATGTCCACGCCGTCCAAGTTTTCGGGTTTCAGGGGAGTCGAGTCCCGGAGCTGGGGATAGACTCTTACGGGCCGGATGTTGGCAAAGAGGTTGAGTTTCTTGCGTAGGGCCAAGAGCCCTTGCTCGGGGCGGACGGTGGCTTTGGGGTCGTCCCATTTGGGCCCGCCGACGGCCCCGAAAAGGACGGCATCGCTCCTCTTGCAGGTCTTGAGGGTCTCGTCGGGGAGGGCAGTGCCAGTCTCATCTATGGCGCAGCCGCCAGCGATGCCGTATTCGAGGCTGAACCGGTGACCGAACCGAGACTCGGCGGCGCGCAGGACGCGGAGCCCCTGCTCCATGACCTCGGGCCCGATCCCGTCTCCGGGTATCACCGCTATGGTTGACTTCGTCATGCTTATCTTTCCAGAGGGGTTTGCAGTCGGCGGCCGCGTTTCAGCGCACCGTTACGGACCAACGCGCCAAGAACATTCGGGCGCCTAGCCTACCGCCACCGTTTCCCTGGCCTCCTCTCGGGAGGCGATCAGGCGATTGAGGGCGTTCATGTAGGCCTTGGCGCTGGCCACGATGATGTCCGTGGATGCGCCCCTTCCTATGAAGGACTGGGCATCGCTTTCGATCCGGATCGTGACCTCGCCCATGGCGTCTATACCCTCGGTGACGGACTTGATGCTGAATTCCGTGAGCTCGTTGGGCACGTCAATGATGCGGTTGATGGCCTTGTAGACAGCGTCCACGGGCCCGGTGCCGACCGCAGCGTCGGTGGAGGTGTGGCCCTCGGGGCCGCTGAGCATCACGGTAGCGGTGGGGACCTCGTGGTCGCCGCAAGCCACTTGCACGTGCTCCAGGTGATAGGTCTCGTGGATGGTACGGCGCTCCTCACCCATCAGGGCCTCCAGGTCACGGTCGGTGACCTCCTTCTTCTTGTCGGCGATGTCCTTGAACGCCTCGAAGGTCTTGCGGAGCTCTTCGTCGGTCAGGCTGTAACCGAGCTGTTCCAGGCGGTTCTTCAGAGCGTGCCTGCCACTCAGTTTGCCCAGGTAGAGGGTAGTCTGGGGCACACCCACGGAGGTAGGGGTCATGATCTCGTAGGTGATGGGGTTCTTCAGAATGCCGTCCTGGTGTATTCCCGACTCATGCCTGAAGGCATTGGCCCCGACCACCGCCTTGTTCGGCTGCACCGGGAGCCCCGTCAGATCACTGACCAACCGGCTGGTGCGGTATAT
>JAAXHX010000245.1 GCA_012270635.1 Dehalococcoidia bacterium
AAGGCGATGGGGCTGGACAGCTGGGACATGGGCACGAAACCGCGCACCCCCTCGACGTTCACCAGCAGGCCACCCTTGTTGAAGTCAACGGCCTCGCCCTCTATGACGTCGCCGTTGTCATAGTTCTGCTGCAGGACGTGCCAGCCCTTCTCTCCCTGAGCTCGGTCGACGGAGAGGTATATCTGGCCTTCGCTTTCGTCGGACTGGACCACGTAAACAAGGACGTCGTCGCCTAGGCTTAGGGCCTCGACCTCCTCGGAGGAGAAGGTGCGCATCTCACGGGCGGGGACCACACCCTCGGTCTTCGCGCCGATGTCGACGAGAAGGCCCTCGCGGTCTTTCTGGACCACCACTCCCTTGACTATGTCCCCGCGCCTGATGGTGGCGACGCTTTCGGCCTCGTCCAGCAATTGCTGCATTCCGTAGGCTGAACTGTCCTGGGATTCGGTGTCTTGTTCTTCAGAAACATTCATGAGCTTGTATTCAATTATATTTAACGCCCTGTAGGGTGTAAAGGTAAGGAGGGCGATGACGGAGCGAGATGGAAGCATTGTAGGCGGTTTGGGATTCGGAATGCAAGGGCAGCAGATTGCCGGACCGTTCGTGAATATCCATCCATCAAGGCTTCCGAAGCAGCAGCCAACGGGAGAGAAGCATTCGCGGTGCGCTTTGCGCGGGCAGGATGGGTGTGATATACTGCGCCACGGAAATTAGGAGTAGAGATTTTTTGGACCCACAGCTAAAGCAAGACATAATCGGTTCGTACAGGCTTCATGAGAGCGACTCAGGGTCGGCGGAAGTGCAGATAGCCCTACTGACAAACAGGATAGGGTCTATCACGGAGCACCTGCGAAGTCACAAGCACGATTATCACAGCCAGCGGGGTCTGCTAAAACTGGTTGGCCAGCGCAGGCGGCTTTTGGAGTACCTGAACCGGAATGACGTGGGGCGGTACCGTTCCATGGTTTCGAGACTGGGACTGCGAAGGTAGAGTTGTGGATGGCCTGATACGGACCCTACTTGGTAGCAGCTAGCACCTTTCAACGAGACCTGGGCGGCACGCCCCTCACTGTCGGCACAGGTAAGCTCGCAACGCAGGCCCACGGTTCGGTAACCGTCGTATACGGCGATACCGTAGTCCTGGTAACGGCCTGCGTTTCAGCCCAACCCCGACCCGGCATCGATTTCTTTCCCCTGACCATTGACCTGGAAGAGCGTCACTACGCGGCCGGGAAGATCCCGGGGAGCTTCTTCAAGAGGGAGGGGAGGCCCGGAATGGAAGCCATACTCACGGGCCGACTGATCGACCGCCCCCTCCGACCGCTTTTCCCCAAGGGATTTCGCAACGACGTCCAGATAATCGCCACGGTCCTCTCGACGGATCGGGAGCACGAGCCTTCGATACCGGCGATCATCGGGGCGTCGGCGGCGCTCTCGATATCGGAGATACCGTTCGGGGGGCCGGTAGGCGGGTCCAGGGTGGGCTATATAGACGGGGAGTTCGTGCTGAACCCCACGTACACGCAGCTTCAGAAGAGCGACCTGGACCTGGTGGTGGTCGGGACCAGGGATGCGGTGGTCATGGTGGAGGCGGGGGCCAACCAGCTGCCCGAGGACCTGGCGTTGGAGGCAGTCAAATTCGGCCAGGAAGCCAACCAGATAGTCATCGACCTGCAGGACGAGATGGTGTCGGCCTGCGGCAAAAAGAAGATAAAACTGCCGGCCTCGGCGGTCACTAACCCCGACCTGGAAAAGGCAGTGCTGGACTTGGTCGGCGAACGACTGAGAACGACGAGCAAGGTGGTGAGGCGGGAGGACCGGGAGTCGGCGATAGAGGCGCTGGAGAAAGAGGCGGCCTCCGCGCTGGCGGAGAGGTTCCCCGGAGAGGCGGTGGGGGATGCGGTCCGGGCGCAGGTCAAGAAGATAGTCCGCACCAACATCCTGGACACGGGAGTTAGACCGGACGGCCGGGGGCTTGAAGAAGTGCGTCAGATCGAGTGCGAAGTGGGGTTGCTGCCCAGGACCCACGGGAGCGGGCTCTTCACACGCGGTCAGACCCAGGTCTTGACGGTAACCACTCTTTCCTCCACGGGCGACGCGCAGAAGATCGACAATATCAGCCAGACCACGAGAAAGCGGTTCATGCACCACTACAACTTCCCGCCGTACAGCGTCGGGGAGACGGGTAGGATCGGGTCGCCGGGGCGCAGGGAGATAGGCCACGGCGCTCTGGCTGAGAGGTCCATCAGTCCCGTGATACCAGATGAAGATGAGTTCCCCTACGCCATAAGGCTCGTGTCGGAGGCGCTGAGCTCCAACGGCAGCACGTCCATGGCCAGCGTGTGCGGCAGCAGCCTTTCGCTGATGGATGCGGGAGTGCCCATAGCGAACCCGGTGGCGGGAGTGGCCATGGGGCTGATTACGGACGACGAGGGTCGGTATTCGGTGCTGACGGACATCGCCGGCATCGAGGACTTCATGGGCGACATGGACTTCAAGGTTGCGGGGACGAAAGAGGGGATGACGGGCTGGCAGATGGACCTGAAGATCAAGGGCCTGAGCTTCGAAATCATGGAGAAGGCCCTGAAACAGGCCGTAGCGGGACGCACGCACATCCTGGACCTGATGGGCAGGACCATACAGAAGGCCCGACCCGAGTTGAGCGAGTTCGCGCCCCGGATGACGACGGTCAAGATAGACAAAGAGAAGATTGGCATAGTCATCGGCCCGGGAGGCAAGACCATAAGGTCGATAGTCGAAGAGACGGGCGCCACGGTAGACGTGGAGGACGACGGCACGGTGATAATCGGTTCGTCGGACCCCGTGGCTTCAAGGCGGGCCGAAGAAATGATCCGCGGGCTTACCAAAGAGGTGGAGGTGGGGGAGACCTACACGGGCAAAGTGGTTCGGATAATGAACTTCGGGGCGTTCGTGGAAATCCTCCCGGGCAAGGACGGGCTGGTGCACATCAGCGAGCTTGCAGACTACCGGGTGGAGTCAGTGGAGGACGAGGTGAAGATAGGGGACGAAGTCTCGGTGATGGTGACGGAGATCGATTCCCTGGGCCGGATCAACTTGTCGAGGCGGGCGGTGCTGGAAGGCGGGTCGGGGCTGGGGACGGGCGAGGACGGCGCCGAATCGGGAGGCGGTTATTCCCGGCCGAGCGGTGGATACGGCCGTTCCGACGGGGGCTACAGGGGAGGCAACCGGGACCGGAGACCGCAGGACAGGCGCCCACCCAGGGGCGATCGGCCACAGGGCAGGTTTTCGGGGAGTCGGGGCCGGAGACGGTAGCACGGCAGCCCTGAAACCGGGGAGGAAACGCCGTGGCAATTCTCAACGTAGCCATTCAAGGTGCAACGGGCCGCGTGGGCAGAGAGATCGTCTCCGCGGTTTGCAATCACCCTAAGATGCAGGTGGCGGGAACGGTATCCCTGGACGCCGACGGCTCTCCACTGGCCCTTCCCAACGAATTGGGAACTGTCCCCCACACCTTGGACTTTCCATCTCTTCTTCGAGAAATCAAGCCGGACGTTGTGGTTGATTTCAGCCAGGCCGAGGCCGCCCTGGCGACGGCTCGGTGCGCCATAGATAACGGCGTCCACGTCGTGATAGGCACGTCGGGGCTGACGGGGGAGCAGGTGTCGGAGTTGGATGGGCTGTGCAGGGAGCATGGCGTGGGCGGGGTGATTGCGCCTAACTTCGCCCTCGGGGCGGTGCTGATGATCCACATGTCAAAGATTGCGAGCAAGTATTTCGACTACGCAGAGGTCATCGAGCGGCACCACGAGACCAAGATAGACGCGCCGTCCGGCACGGCCATTGCCACGGCGGAAGAGATGGTCAAGGCCAAGGGCAAGCCGTTCATGCTTTCGGCTACGGAGAAAGTGAACCTGGCCGGGTCCCGGGGGGCGGAGGTGGACGGGGTGGCGGTGCATAGCCTGAGACCCCAGGGGTCGGTGGCGCACCAGGAGGTGATATTCGGGGGGCTGGGCCAAACCCTCACTATCCGGCACGACACCTCGGGCCGACTGTGCTACATGCCGGGAGTCCTCATGGCGCTGGAAGCGGCGCCCAAGCAGGTGGGTGTAGTCTACGGCCTAGACGCCCTTTTGGGCCTTGACTAAATCCCGCCAAAGCCTATTATTCCACTCCATACGTGGGCGAGTCCCGCGTCAAGATGCGAGAAGCAGCGATGTCAAGAGAAGCTAATGTTGCAATAGCCGGGGCCACGGGCCTGGTGGGCCGGCAGTTCATCAGCATCCTGGAGGAGAGGGAATTCCCGATGTCCTCCATCCGGCTGCTGGCCTCGGAGCGGTCCGAGGGCAAGAGGATGCGGGTCAAGGGCCTGGAGGTGGAGGTGGAGCGGCTGGGCGAAGGCTCCTTCGAAGGGGTGGACATCGTGCTGTTCTCCGCGGGCTCGGGGGTGAGCCGACGTTACTCCCCGATAGCGGCGCAGTCCGGCGCAGTGGTGGTGGACAACAGCAAGGCGTTCAGGATGGAAGAGACCGTGCCCCTGGTGGTGCCCGAGGTGAACGGCGACGACGTCCTGAAGCACCAGGGGATCATTGCCAACCCCAACTGCTCGACGATACAGCTGGTGGTGGCCTTGGACCCCATCCATCGGGTCAACCCGATAAAGAGGGCGATAGTGGACACCTATCAATCGGTGTCGGGGGCCGGGGGAGCGGGGGTGCAGGAGTTGGAGGAGCAGGCGAGGGCGGCGGTCTCGGGGGAAGAGGCCAAGGCGGTGAAGATGCCCCACCCGATAGCGTTCAACGTGATACCGGAAATCGACACCCTGCTGGACAACGGGTATTTCAACGAAGAGTGGAAGATAGTGCAGGAGACCCGCAAGATAATGCACGCGCCGGAGATGGCAATATCGGCGACGGCGGTGCGGGTGCCCGTGTACGTGGGTCACAGCGAGGCCGTGCACCTGGAGCTCACGGACCCCATGGGCCCGGACGAGGTGCGGGAAGTCCTGGCACGGGCCCCGGGGGTCCGGGTGATAGACGATCCTTCCAAGAGCAGCTATCCGCTCCCCGTCTCAGCCGCGGGGACCGACGACGTGTACGTGGGCAGGATCAGGAAGGACGTTTCCCACCCCAACGGGATAGCCATGTGGGTGGTGTCTGACAACGTTCGCAAGGGCGCGGCTCTCAATACCGTGCAGATTGCGGAAATCCTAGTGTCGGGGCGGGGGAAAGAAGCCATGTCGTCCGGTCACGTTCCGGCAGCCGGCGCCGCCTCCCTCTAGGAACCGGGACCCGATATGCCGCCCCGTGTAGTTGGCACAGGGCGGCATAGTGCATAATAGGGCTCTAGGAACGGAGAGGCCGTAGGGCGTCAGGCGTCTGCATCGCAGCGAAGGGAGGGAAATGATGGTGGAGATAGGAAGACTTCTCACGGCGATGGTGACCCCCTTCGACAAATCGGGGGAAGTGGACTACGGCGCCGCCAAGCGCCTGGCCTCAGCCCTGATTGACTCGGGCAGCGACGGCCTGGTGGTTACGGGGACGACGGGAGAATCCCCGACCCTATCGTCGGAAGAGAAGGTCAGGCTCTGGGCGGAGGTGAAGGCGGAGGTGGGAGACCGGGGGTCGGTGATAGCCGGGTCGGGGAGCTACTGCACCGCCGAGTCCATGGAGCTAACCCGGGAGGCGGAGAAGGTTGGGGCTGACGGAGCGCTGCTGGTGGTGCCGTACTACAACAAGCCGCCGCAGGATGGTCTGTACGAGCATTTCGCCTACATAGCGGGCAACACGTCGCTCCCCTGCATCATCTACAACGTGCCAAGCCGCACGGTGACCAACATCCAGGCGGACACGGTGATCAGGCTCAGCGAGGTCCGTAACATAGTCGGCATCAAAGAGGCGAGCGCCGATTTCGACCAGATAACCAAGATAATCTCGGGGGCCGGGCCGGACTTCAAAGTGTGGAGCGGGAACGACGGCGACACCCTGCCTATCATGGCGTTGGGCGGATACGGGGTGGTCAGCGTGCTGTCCCACCTAGTCGGGCTTCAGATCAAGGATATGATCGACAGCTTCGTCGGTGGGCGGACCGAGGAAGCTGCGCAGATTCACCGGAGGCTTCTGCCCCTGGTGAACAGCATGTTCATCGTCTCCAACCCGATCCCCCTAAAGCACGCGATGGGAATGATCGGTTTCGACGTCGGGGGAACGCGGCTGCCCCTGCTCGGGCCGGACGAGGCTACGGGCGGCAGGATAATGACAGAGGTGGCGAGGCACCGGATGGACCTGCCCATACCGGCAAAGGTGTAGAGATAAGAACCGGAGAGATGCGGGGGACCGGCAGGGCCGGTCCTTCGTCGCGTCTTGGGGGGAGGGTCAGGGGAGGGGGCGCAGGAAGATGGACTCTTCCCGTCGGGGGCCGACGGCGATGAGATCGATGGGGGCGCAGACGAGCTCCTGGACCCGCTCCACGTATTGTCGGGCCTGGGGCGGCAGGTCTTCAAAGCTCCTAGCTTCCCGGGTGGACGTGCGCCAACCGGGCAACTCTTCGTAGACCGGTTGACACTGGGCCAGGGCTGCGGCGCTGGCGGGTGGATCGATGAGGACGGAGCCGTTGAGCCGGTAGCCGGTGCAAATCTTCAGGGTTTCCAGCTCGTCCAGAACGTCGAGGCGGGTCAGGGCGACGGACGTGTAGCCGTTGATCATGGAGGAGTAACGACCCAGCACTGCGTCGAACCAACCGCAGCGCCGGGGACGACCGGTGGTCGTGCCATACTCCACGGCCTTTTCGCGAATGTGATTGCCCACTTCGTCATGGAGCTCCGTTGGGAAGGGGCCCGCTCCCACGCGGGTGGCGTAGCTCTTGTAGACTCCGATCACCGACCCGATCATCCCCGGGCTCAGCCCTGAACCCAAGGCCGACCCCGCGGCCACGGGCGCGGAGGAAGTCACGAAAGGGTAGGTGCCGAAGTCGGGGTCGAGCAGGGCGCCCTGGGCGCCTTCCATGATGACCAGCGCTCCCCCCTCGGCGGCCCTGCGTACGGCGATCTCGGTCTGGCCTATGAAGGGGCGAAGCCTTTCCCCGTACTCGAAGTATTCCTTGAAGATATCTTCGGCGGACAGGGTGTCGACGCCGTAGAGTTTGCCGAGCAGAGCGTTCTTATAGCCTAGGACGTATTCCAGGCGCTCGCGGAAGGCGTCGGGGTCCAGCAGGTCTCCGACACGGATTCCGAGTCGACCGGTCTTGTCCATGTAGGCGGGCCCGATGCCCTTCCTAGTGGTGCCTATGGCCCTCGAGCCCCTGGCCTTTTCTTCCAGCTCGTCGAGGAGCAGGTGATAGGGCATGATGAGGTGGGCGCGGTCGCTGATGAGCAGACGTTTGCCCGGTGTGAGATCGACGCCGTGGTCTTCAAGCTCTTGCATCTCGGAGAGCAGGGCGGGGGGATGGAGGACGACGCCGTTGGCCAAAACGCAGGTGGCCTTCGGGTTGAAGACGCCCGCGGGAACCATGTGGAGCTTGAACTCGCCGTAGGCGTTCATCACGGTGTGCCCGGCATTGTTGCCGCCACCGTACCTGACTATGAAGTCGGCGTTCTCGGATAGGAGGTCTACGATCTTGCCTTTGCCTTCGTCGCCCCATTGAGCGCCGACGATTGCTGCTATTGGCACCTTGGGTCCTTTCCAACTCGGTCTAGGGTCTGGGCCGTCGGGGAGTATAACACGGCGTGCGCCCGCCCCCCACCCCGAGGAAAGGTTGGCGATTCCCGAAACCTCGTTCCTCGCGCGGGAGGGCTAGGACAATGGGTTGACAGGCATGGACGGCTGATTATACTCAATGCAGACCGCAACGAAAGGCCGCTCTCGAAGCCAAAGATTCATAGTCGGGCGCTTCTTCATCACGAAATCACCAGACTCCGCAACTTATTGCGCCCGAAAACGTTATATGGTCGGGAGCGTCGGCGAACCGTGCAAATAAAAAACTTGAAGAATAGTTCGGATGCCGTGGGTGGTCGGGGGAGGTTTTGATGGACGGCGTCTCAGCAGGGAGGAACCATGCTCGCTAGGTTTCTGTTTACATCAGTCTTGCTAATTATCCTCGCGCTAGCGCTGGCACTGCCTTCTGCAGTGTTGGCCCAGGACGAAGAAGAGGAGGAGCCGTGCGCCCCCGGGGTGGTCAGCATGGAGCCCCCGGCAACCGGCATCAGCCTGGAGGCGATAACGACCACGGCCAACCTCGACACCCTGCTGTGCAACGGCACTAACCGGACAACGCTGGTGAACCTGGAGGCTACCGGAATGCCGGAGGGCTGGACGGCAAAGTTCAGGCCGAGGGTCGGGAGCTTCCTGATAACGAGCATAGAGCTGGACCCCGGCCAGAGGGAGGACCTTCAGTTGAGGATCCGGGGCCCGAGAGATCAGAGCGCCGCTGACTTCACCCTGACCTTGCGGGCTACCTCGGGGGCGGGCCAGGCGCTGGTGGAGAAGACGCTGAGGGTGCATCGGGTGGCGGGAGACCCCGAGGACCCGGGCGAGATCACCGTAACGGCCAGCTACCCGTTCCTGAGCGGCCCGACGTCCACCCTGTTCGAGTTCGAGCTGGCGGTGGTGAACAATACCCCGGAAGACGTATCCCTCAACCTGGGGGCGCTGTTCCCGCAGGGATGGAGGGTACAGTTCCTCCCGGCCTTCGGGGCGGAGCGCTTGATAACCAACGTGAGCATAGTTACCCAGCTCAACCAGCGCATAAAGGTGCGGGTGTCGCCCCCGGCCTTGGCGGCGGCGGGAGACTATCCCATCGTAGTGCGCCTGGCGGATGAAGAGGAGACCTACGTGCGGGAGGTCCCGCTGCAGGTGACCCTGACGGGGACCTTTGACGTGTTCATGACCACGCCGGACGGCAGGCTCAACGTGAACGCCGAAGCGGGCAGCGCCCAGGCGGCGACGGTGCAGTTGGTAAACACCGGCACCGCCGACATTGAGAACCTCGGGCTGCTGGCGGACACCCCGGCCGGCTGGGACATCGAGTTCCAGACCGCCAACATCGAGTCCGTGCCGGTCAACAACCTCATCAACGTGGGCGTCGACATCACGCCCCCGGGCGACGCCGTGCCCGGCGACTACCTGATCACCCTGCGGGCGCGCAACAATGACGTTCAGGACCAGGTCTCGTTGAGGATAACCGTCGAGAAGTCCACGGTCTGGCAGTGGGTGGGCATTGGGATTCTGGTTGCGGTGCTGATAGCCCTGGTTGGAATGTTCGTGCGGCTAGGCAGGCGATGAGCGGACCGATAATAGAGGCCCAGGGCCTGACCAAGAGATACGGCAGCTTCACCGCCGTGGGCAACCTAGACCTTCGGCTGGAAGAGGGTGAGGTGTTCGGCTTTCTCGGGCCCAACGGGTCCGGGAAGAGCACGACGATCCTGATGCTCCTGGGCCTGACGGAGCCGACGGAGGGCTGGGCGCGGGTATCGGGGTTCGACCCGACGCGCAACCCCCTGGCCGTGAAGAGGATCATCGGATACCTGCCGGAGTCGATAGGGTTCTACAACGACCTGAGCGGCCGGGAGAACCTGCAGTACACGGCTCGGCTGAACGGAATGCCGCGGGAGGACAGCGACCTGCGGATAGAGGACTTGCTGTCGCAGGTCGAACTTGCAGCGGCAACGGACCAGCCGGTGGGCCAGTACTCCAGGGGGATGCGGCAGCGTCTCGGGCTGGCCGACGTGCTCCTGAAGCAGCCCCAGCTGGTGATATTGGACGACCCGACGCTGGGCCTGGACCCGGCAGGGGTTAACTGGCTCCTCCAACTGATCAAGGAGATGAGCAGGGACCAGGGTATTACGGTGTTCATATCCTCTCACCGGCTCCACGAGGTGCAGAGAATCTGCCACCGTGTCGGGATAATGTCCCACGGCGAGATGGTGCTGGAGGGGCCGGTCGACGAGCTGGTGTCCCGGCAGGATGAGGGGTATCAGATGGACCTGGAAGTCAGCGATGCGACTCCCGCTCTCATGGAGGCCCTGAGAGGGCTACCCAGCGTGGAGAGGTGCGAGGCTTTGGGGGATACGATCACCATCTCGTCTAAGGAGCAGGTCCGGGGAGAAGCGCTGTCGGTGGTGCTGGGGCAGGGGGTGGAGTTGTTGCAAATGCAGGCCCGCAACCGGAGCCTGGAAGAGATCTACTTGAGGTATTTCCAGGAGGACTAGATGAGCGCTATCTTCTGGAAGGAGATGGCCGATCACTTCGGCAGGAGGAGATTCGTATTCCTTCTGGCCCTGGTGTCCCTGGCGATAATCTGGGCATTATCGGTGATATTCGGGACGGTGGAAGAGGCGGCGAGCAGCCGCGAGGAGTTCCTGTTCCTGAAGGTGTTCGCCTCGACTAGCGATGTGCTGCCGTCCCTGCTCTTCTTCATCAGTTTCTTCGGGCCGTTGGCGGGCATCATCCTGGGATTCGACAGCATAAACAGCGAACGGTCGCAGGGCACCTTGGCCCGGGTGCTGTCCCAGCCCGTGCACCGGGACGCGGTGTACAACGGGAAGTTCCTGGCGGGGCTGGCAACGCTCGCCGTCATTCAGGTATCGACCATATTGGCCATAGTCGGGGCGACCATGGCGTCGCTGGGCATAGTCCCGGACGGCGAGGAGATAGTCCGGCTGATAGGGTTCGCCATAGTCTCGATAGCGTACCTCGGTCTGTGGCTGGCGGTGTCCATGGCGTGCTCGATATTCTTCAGGAGCACGGTGGTCTCGGCGATGGTGGCGATAGGCCTGTGGCTGCTTTCGACCTTCTTCCTGATCCTGGTGGCGGGCGCGGTGGCGGACTTCTTCGTCGGGGACCTGGATACGCAGGAGGCGGCCATCGATCACTTCAACATAAAGACTTGGATATCCCGCATATCTCCCTCGTTCCTGTTCTCCGAGGCTTCGGACACGCTGCTCAACCCGACGGTAAGGAGTCTTGGGGTATTGTTGCAGGACCAGGCCGCGGGCCTGCTGAGCAGCCCGATATCGGCGGTGCAGAGCCTGCGGCTGGTGTGGCCGCACATAGTGGCCATGATATCGGCCGTCGTGGTGTTCCTGGCGGTTTCATACACGAAGTTCATCCGAGAGGAAATAAGGTCGTAGAGCTCCCGGGGAGGTCTCCTCTCCCCCGGGCTGTTTAGAAGAATAATCGGGCGGTTGGTTCAACCAACCGCCCGATGCTTTCATCTACGACCACGTTCTTGTCACCGAAAGCCCCAGCCCATACAGTAGCGGCAGAATCGGGTTGATGCGGATACGAGACGGGGCATTGGAATAGAGGTTGCTTGTCTTAAGGTCTGTGCGAAGCGCCGGGAATGGGCTTTGGAAGGGTGACGGGGGAGCGAGATTTCGGGTGGGGTGGAGGCGGTGGGAGGGAAACACGCTGCTCCTGCTCTCGCCGGTGATCCTCCTGCTGGCGATTTTCTTTGCCCTGCCCCTGGCCCGCGTGCTGGATGCCAGCTTTGGCGGCTCGGGGCCCTTCACCCTCGACCTTTATAGGAAGGCCGTCCTCGGCTCTATCGCCCAGACCTGGTGGGAAGTCACCATCGAGCAGACGGTGATCACCATGGGACTCTGCCTGCTCTTGGGGTATCCGGTGGCTTACTACCTGGCATCGAGCACGGGGCGAAGGCGGGCGCTGGTCCTGATAGCGGTGATAACGCCGCTTCTCATGCATTTCGTGGCGCAGACGTCGGTGTGGAGGTTGATACTCGGGAGGAGGGGCTGGATAAACGAGGCGCTAACCGGCACGGGAATCATCGACGATCCGCTGTCCATCCTGTTCTCCGGCATTGCGGTCGAAATCGGCCTGGTGCAGACCCTGCTCCCTTTCATGGTGGTGTGCATCTACGCGGGGATGCGCGGAATCCCGAGGGCGTACATGATGGTCGCCAACAACCTGGGCGCCGGGCCTTTCCGAAGCTTCCTCAGGGTGTACTTGCCCATGAGCATGCCGGGCGTGTGGGCAGGGATACTGCTAGTGACAGTGCTGACCATAGGCTCCTTTGCCGCGCCGGACATTTTGGGCAACACCCAGCACAGGGGAATCGCTTCCAACCTGAGGGGCGGGGGGCAATTCAACTCCGCCCTAGCGATGGTGGCGCTGGCGGGGGTGTTGGTCCTCTACCTGGCGTTCGTGAGGTGGGTCGGGTTCAAGCCGCTGTACCAGGCGGGGGAGGCGTTGACGGGGCTGCGGGGGGAGGAGAGGGTGCGCCCCTCCAGACGGCGAACCCTGCTGGGGGTCGGAGTGGGTGTTATATGTGCCTACCTGCTGTTGCCGCCCATCACCGTGATCATACTGTCATTCAGCCGGTCGTCCTTCGTGATCTTCCCACCCCGGGAGCTGACGTTCAGATGGTACCGAGAGTACTTCACGTCGGCGGACCCGCTGCTGGACTGGATAGGCTCGACGGTGCGCAGCATCGAGATCGGGGCGCTGGTCGCCTTGTTCTCCCTGGCGTTGGGGGGTGTCGTATCCTACGCGCTGGTGAGGGCCCGATTGCCGGGAAAGGGGATACTTAACGGCATCATGATCTCGCCGCTGGTGGTGCCGACGGTAGTTACGGCCGGCGCCATATTTCACCTGTACTTCTACAGCACGACGCTGCGGCACTTATTGGGCACGCTGCCGGGGATGGTGCTTCCTCACACGGTTCTGGCCCTTCCCTATGTGATCATCGTGCTTACGGCTACCCTCAGGAACATCGACCCGATTCAAGAGTGGGTGGCCCTGAGCCTGGGGGCAAACCGGTGGACGACGATACGCAGGATATTGCTGCCGCAGATGTATCCCGCGCTGGCCATCGCCGGGTTCCTGGCCTTCCTGGTGTCCTTCAACGAGGTGATAGTGGCGCTGATGCTAAAGACCCGGGACTACCACACCCTGCCGATGAACATTTGGGCGGGAAGGACCGCGGAATACGGGCCCATGATGGCTGCGGTCTCGGCGCTGGTGCTGGTCGGGGCGGCGATATTGCTGGGAGGGGCCTGGTGCGTGCGTCGGCGCATGGGCAGAGAGGTCAGCGGCCCATGACGTAGGTCTCCCGGCGGGGGTCTGCGCCTCCCATCAAAACGCCGTTTTCATGGTCGACGACGATGGCAGAGACTGAGGAGGTGTGG
>JAAXHX010000246.1:0-1858 GCA_012270635.1 Dehalococcoidia bacterium
CGGAAGAGTGGATAGCCGACGCGATAGAGGAGGCGGTGAGGTACGAAGCCCGCAACTGGCGGTATATCGAGGCGATTCTGACCAAGTGGAAGACGGAAGGCAGGAGCGGTGGAACGGATCGGAGACATACTGAATCGAGAGAAGATACGGACTGGTATTTCCAGGGGAGATACGGGCATCTCGTCCACCGGAGATTCGACTGAAGAGACGGTCGACCCGGAATGTGTGGTATGCGGCGATGTGGGTTGGATCACTCCGGATGTGGCCTTCGGTCACACCGACTTTGGAAAGGCGGTGCCCTGCAAGTGCGTGCAGGCGGTATGGGAGGCCCAAATCCCCCAACGCCTGGAGCAGTACAGCAACCTCGGGCCCCTAGCCCGGCTGACTTTCGACAATCTGATTCCCCAGGGCCGCAGCCCGGACGAACACAATCGGAGACTGTTTCAGGCCGCCTACGAATCGGCGAAGCGGTACGCGGCCGAGCCTCGGGGGTGGCTGGTGCTCACGGGCAACAGTTGGAGCGGAAAGACCCACCTGGCGGCGGCGGTAGCCAACCACTGCATCGGGCTGCGGATCAGGACCTTCTTCATGGTGGTACCAGACCTGCTGGACCATCTCAGGGCTACCTTCGGCCCGAATAGCGAAGTCACATACGATGAGCTGTTCGAACAGGTGCGTAACGTACCCTTGCTGGTCCTGGATGATCTTGGAGCTCAAACCAGCAGCCCGTGGGCCACTGAGAAGCTGTTTCAAGTGTTGAACCACCGGTTCAATGCCCAGCTTCCGACGGTAGTCACTACAAACGTGTCCCTGGAGCGGCTGGACGAAAGCTTGAAAAGCCGACTCACGGACCCGGCGCTATCCACGGTCATCGAGGTGGAGCGTAGGTCCACGGTGCTCAGCTCCATGGACATCCTAAACTTGGCCCTGCCCGCTAGCATGACCTTCCAGACGTTCAAGCCCGGGGGCAGGAGTCTGAGGGGGGAGGTCAGGGAGAACCTGGAAGGGGCATACAGGGCGGCGCTGAGCTTCGCCGAGTCCCTGGACGGATGGATGGTGCTGATGGGCCCACCGGGTCGGGGTAAGACTCATCTCGCCGCGTCCATTGCCCACTATCAGCGTAGCCTTGGTAAGGAGAGCCTCTTCATCCTGGTGCCTGACCTACTGGACTACTTGCGCTCGACCTACGCCCTGGACGCGAAGATCACCTACGACGAGCTATTCAATAAAGTGCGGACCGTGCCGCTCCTGGTGCTGGACGACTACGGAGAGCAGGCGGCCACGCCGTGGGCCAAGGAGAAGCTGTACCAAATCATCAACTATCGCTACAACGGCAGACTCCCGACGGTACTGACCACCGCGCTCCGACTAGACGAAATGGATGAAAGGATAAGCTCCCGACTTGCCGACCCGGGTCTGACGATGTTCTACGGAATCAATGCGCCGGACTATCGAAGCGGGGAGACCCAAGGGTCGCGCCCTGGTCGGGGGCAGTCCGTGAGACAACGCCGTTAGCAGGCGGACGTCTTTCAGTTACCTCAACTCCTTTGTAAACCGATATGGCATCCTCTTGCGTTTTCTGTGACATCATCGCGGGGGCGGCGCCGGCCAACGTGAGGTATGAAGACGAAGAGTTCATGGTCTTCGACAACAAGCTGACATGGGCGCCCGTCATGTTGCTGGTGGTGAAGAAGCGGCACATGGACCAGGAGGAATACTGGCAAGACATGTCGGAGGCAGGGCGGATTGCGGTGGAGATGGGGAAGAGATATTGCCCGGACGGGTTCAGGCTGGTGTCGAACTTCGGGGACGATGCGATGCAGAGCCAGGAGCACGGACATCTGCACGTGCTCGGGGG
>JAAXHX010000246.1:1874-11422 GCA_012270635.1 Dehalococcoidia bacterium
CCTGCTGACGCTGGCGGAGGAAGTCCTCCAGGCTCTTGATGATCTCGTCAGACCGGAGGGGCTCTTCCTCCTTGTCTTCCTTGACCTGGAGGGCGCTTTCGAGTTGGCGGACGTAGCGTCGCAGCTTCGGGTTTTGGGAGAGGGCCTGCTCTACCTGCTTGTCTAGGCGGTTGCCACGGCGGCGCAGGTCTCGGAGGTCGATCTCTATGCCGAGAATGGGCAGGAGCCGGTCCAGGACGGCGTGCCACGCCTTGGGGTTGGCGGTGGGGAGGTAGTGAGGGGTCCCGGTCCAGAGGCTTATGCTGGGTATTCCTAGCTCGACGCAAGCGTGCTCAAGGACGGAGTGGATGGAGACCGGTCCGTCGTAGTCAGTGAATTGCAGGTCGAACTCTTCCAGGGTGGCGCGCATGCCGCTGTCGTTGACGGCGGCGGAAACGATGGGGTCCCGGGTGTGGGGTGTGGAGTCGTAGAAGCTGCCGAGGAGGATCAGCTCGTCGGGGTCGCTTTCCTGGAAGGCGGAGAAGAAGTCCTCGGCGAACCGGCGCCATTTGAGGTGGGGCTCCGTGCCGAGAAACAGGACCACGTCGTGCTCTCCGGAGGCGTTTTCCCAGTAGAAGAACTCGTTGGAGACGAACTTCAGGCTCTTGATTACGCCGTCGGTGATGACGCCGTGAGGCCGGGCGTTGGTGAAATCGAAGAAGGGCTCGGGGTCGAACTCGGCGTACTTGGTGGGGTTCAACTTGCTCTTCAAATAAGCAACGGCTCCCGACGAGATCTCGCCGGCGTTGGCCCAGCCGGAAAACCCGGCGACGACCTTGGGCTTCCGCAGCTCGGGGTATTCGTGGAAGATGAGGTTGCTCATGGAGGGTTCCTATCGTGCGTAGAAACGGCGAGGACGCGACGGCACTGGGGCGGGGCTCGGGTGGGCCGGTCAGTCCAGTATACCAGCACCGGACGGATGAGGGCTATTGACGGGGCAGGCGTTGTTGCACGAGGGTCAATAGAAAGGGGTAGAATTCGGGGCCGAAACCCGGGGGGAGAGATGAACGAGTACACCTACTTTGAGGCCGGTGAACTGCACCGGCTGGCAAGATCAGTCCTGGAGGGGTGCGGGATGAGGAGAGAGGATGCGGATATCGGGGCGGGGGCGCTGCTGTATGCCGACCTGCGGGGCATCGATTCCCATGGCGTCGCCCACCTCTCCGCGCACCAGTCCTACGTGCGAGGGCTGAGGAACGGGAACGTCAATCCGAGGCCCGAGTTAAAGATAGTCAGCGACGGCCCGACTACATCCCTGATAGACGGGGACGGGGGGCTGGGACCCGTGGTGGCCCACCGGGCAATGGAGACGGCTATTGAGAAGGCGAGGCGCTGGGGGGTGGGGCTGGTGGGGGTGTGCAACAGCCGGCACTACGGGTCGGCGGGATACTATGCGGAGATGGCGTTGCCCCACGACATGATCGGAATCTCGATGACACAGGCGTCGCCGGCGGTGCTGCCGACGTTCGGGGCGAAGCGCAAGCTGGGCACCAATGCCATGAGCTTTGCAATTCCCGCGGGTGAAGAGCCGCCGTACGTGCTGGATATGGCCACCAGCGCGGTGGCCGTAGGGAAGCTGGAACTGGCGCGAAGGAAGTCGGAGCCGATACCCGTGGGGTGGGCCGTGGACTCGGAGGGAATGGATACAACGGACCCGAATGATTACTGGAACGGTGGGGCGCTCGTTCCCCTGGGCTCGACGCCGGAGTTGAGCAGCTACAAGGGTTTCGGGCTGGGGATGCTGGTGGACATCCTATCGGGGGCGCTGACGGGGGCGGGCTTCGGGGCGACGATGGAAAGGGAGAAGCGGGTTGTGGGGCATTTCCTCGGGGCCTTCCGGGTGGACGGGTTCCGGCCCGTGGAAGAGTTCAAGGCGATGATGGACGAGATGATACGGGACATGAGGTCGACGCCCCGGGTCCGCCCCGACCAGCCGGTGTTGATACCCGGACAGAGGGAGAACGAGACCCGGTTGGAGAGGCTTCGGGACGGGGTGCCCCTCCACGAGGAGGTCGTGGAGGCCCTGAAGACGTATGCCGAGGAGTTCGGCATTGAATTTCCATGCGCCAAAAACGGCCCGGTATGTCGGGAGCGGTAGATGGGCGAGATAAGAAAAATAGCGATACTGGGCGCGGGCCGTTATTCGGAGGCGCTGCTGCAGGTCATGGCGTCGGAGGAAGAGAAGGCCAGGGGAGTGGAAGTGGTCGCGACGCATCGCAGAGCCGAGCGTCGGGAGGAGGTTGCCAGGAAGTTTGGGGTTCCGGTGATGGAGTCGAATCGGGAGGCTTGCCATGGGGCGGATATGGTCATACCCCTGGTCAGGCCGGAGCAGATGGCCGCGCTGATGGTGGAGGTCGGGCCGGTTATCCGAGAGAGTCAAATCGTGGCGACGGGCGCAGCGTCGATACCCTTGTCCTGGTACCGGCAGTTTCTCAAGTCTCCATGCACCCTGGCCTGGGTGTTTACGCCGGTCTTTATGGGGAGCGGGGAGGGCTACATAGCCATGACCTTCGAACCGGGGACCCGGGCGGATAGGGTAGAGGAGCTGAAGGAGTACTGGGGCAGGTTCGGGAACGAGATCATGATGCTGGAAGATGGGATGCAGGACGCTTTCACTATCCTGCAGTCGTGCAGCCAGTTCTTCCTGTATCCCGTGGTGAAGGCGATGGTCGCCTATGGTCGGGGGGCGGGGATGTCGGTGAAGGACGCGCAGGCGGTGTCGCTGGCAACGCTGCGGTGCACCGCCATGGCGCTGGAGAGCGTGGACTGCTCCCCCGAGGCGCTGGAAGCATTCATGGACTACGCCCGCGTGCCGGGGAACATGACCTTCGAGGGGCTGAAAGCGCTGGAAAGTCGGAGTGTGGAAGGAGCGTACAGGGAGTGCCTCGCGGCGGCGCAGCGGCAGTCGGAGGCCAACAGGTTGGGGCTATAGGGAGTTAGAGGGGCGGGGCCTCGACATAAGCTGCTGGAGCTTGTCCATGTTGAAGTCGGGAGACTTGCAAAGCTCGATGATGGGGCGCTCCCAGTCTTCCATCTGCTGAGAGGCGTCGGCGACCCGGGCGGCTATCTCGGCGGGGATGGTGATGACGCCGTGCTTGTCGCCGTGAACAAGGTCGCCGGGTCGGACCTCCACTCCCCCGACGGTTACCGGGCAGCCCACGGCCTCCAGGTGAACGTAGGCGTGGGAGACGAGCACCTCGGAGGCGAAGAAGTGGAAGCCCAGATCTTCGACTTCGTCCAGGTCGCGCACACCACCGTCGGTGACCGTGCCCACGCACCCAAGGGCCTTGTGGACGTTGCCGTTGACCTCGCCCCAGAAGGAGCCGATGGCGTTGGGGTAATCCAGGTCCTTGATTACTACGACCCGGGGCCCCGAGATGCTGTTCACGTGCTCCCAGAGGTCTCGGGCCGAGGACCCCTGGCCCTTGAAAGCGGGTGATCGGGCGCTGATCACGGCGGTGCAGGCATAGCCGACCATGTTGCCGAGGCTCGGCAGGATGCACCTGATCTCGGGGCCCATAAAACCGACGCTCCGGGACTGGATGTCAAAGGTCTCGATGGCGTTGGCTATGGTGGGGGCGGTTATGCTTCGGAGGGGCTCAAGTTGGGAGGGCGTCAATGTGGTAGGCATGTCTACTCCTTAGGCGGCTCGTACGTTCGGGCTGTATGGTAGCCTTGCCCGGCCTGCCGGGGCAAGGGGATGGATTCCGGCTCGAGGGCCGGAATGGCGGATGAAGGGTAGGGGCCCTGTCCCCCGCTCGACCCTTCGAGAGCCTCAGGGTGAGCGGCCCCTGCCCCGGGGATGGATTCCGGATCGGAGGCTGGAATGACGGAGAAGGGGGTCGGAATCAGCACGAGTGGGGGGCCGCCCCACGCATCTTTGACGGATGCGGGGAGATTGGAGGGAAGGATTGCTGGGGGGTGTCTTGCTAAAGATGAGGGCAAATCAATATAATCTATGCAGAGGGGTCATAAACCCCCAGAGCCTTCGATTTCCGGGTAAAGAGGTAGCAGATATGAAGAAGAAGTTTATCCTGATTGCGCTGATTGCCGCGGTAGTGGGCGCTGCAGCCAAGATACTAAGGGGCCGCATGGCCAACAAGGACGCGGAAGCCGACTAGCGTCGCTCTTCCTGTCAGTAGCCTCCCGAGGCGTGACGGGACCTCGGGAGAAGAGTTAAAACCGGGCAGCCGACGCGAGTTGGGACGCTAGACGAAATACCTGACGCGTTCCTTCTTGTATTCCTTGGTGCTGAACAGGATTTCGTATTCGCTTACGCCCGTTCTTTCCGATATCTTCTCGGCGATGCTCCGGCACTTGTCGTCGCTGCGCGAGTGGACCATGCTGAAGAGGTTGTAGGGCCAGTCCGGGTAGGTGGGCCTCTGGTAGCAGTGGCTGACCTGGGGAAACGAAGCCGCAATCTCTCCCACGCTCCTAATCCGCTCTTCGGGCACTTTCCAGCAGACCATGCCGTTGGAAGTGAACCCAGCGTTCTGATGCCGGAGGACGGCGGCAAACCGGCGCATTAGCCCCGCTTCCTGGAACCAGGCTATTTTCGCCAGCAGTCCGGGAACGGTCATTCCCAACTTTTCGGCCATGCCGTCGAAGGGGCGCGTGGTCAAGGGCACGTCTTCCTGAAGCTCCCGAACGAAGGCCCGGTCCTCATCGGTGAGAGGGCCGGGGGCGGGTCTGGACTTCTTGGCGCTGCGCCGCTCGGGTTCCAGCTTCTCCTCGTCCCTGGTCATGTCCAGCTTCACGCCAATCTTGAAGAGATGCTTGGTTGGGAGGAGGCGATACGTCTCGGCGCCGGCGCGGGCGGCCAGGGCGTCGAGCTCCGTTTCGAGCTCACTTTCTGGGGGAACGGCCAGGGTGAACCAGATGTTGAAGTAGTGGTCGCGCTTGTAGTTGTGGCTGACCCCCGGATGTTCGCTAATGACGTCGGCCACGGCGTCGACGCGGTCCTCCGGGGCACGGACGGCAACGAGGGAGCTCTTGTAGCCGAGGCGACGGGTGTCGAATATGGCGTTAAGCTCCCTGATGATGGCCTCGTCCTTGAGCTTGGCGATAAGCTCGATGACCTCTTCCTCGGAAAGCCCGAGCCGCGAACCGATGTCGGCGAAGGGCGTTTCGACGAGGGGGAAGTCCCACTGGAGGATGTTCAGGAGCTCTTTTTCGGTGGCGGTGAGGTGGGGGGTTGTCTTGGCGACCATCTTTGCTCCGGGGTGTCGTATTGGGTCGGGGGCCGGTCAGCCGGCAGGGGTGGGCGCGGGTTGGATGCCGAAATTGTCTTGATAGAGGTCGTAGACGCGGTCGAGATACTCCTGGGGAAGGCCGGGGAGGTCGGGGGCCTGGGCGAACTCTTCGAGCTGGACGGGGTCGGTAACCGTCAGAAGGACGGAGGAGACGGTCTGCTGCCCGAGGCAGTACTTCAGGGCAGCCTGGCCCAGGGTAAGGCCCGTGTCCTCGGTAAGGAAGCCGATCTGCTCGACCTTGGTCATGCTTTCGTCGAGCCACTCCTTCTTGCGGTAGCTGCGGTGATCGGTCTCCGGGAAGACGGTGTCCCGGTTGACGGTGCCGTCGAGGAGGCCGCTGGCGTGGGGGACGCGTACGAGAAGGCCCGTGCCGCAATCCCCGGCGATGGGGAAGAAGTCCTGGGCCGGGTCCTGCTCCAGCACGCTGTAGATGATCTGAAGGGTGGAGACGGAGCGTTCCTGCATGGACGCCTTGCCCTCTTCGAACCAGCCGATGTCGGGGCCGAGGGCCACGCCGTAGTGGCGGATCTTGCCCTCTTTCTTCAGGTCTTCCAGGGTCTCGAAAACATCGTCCCGCTCGATGACGCCGATGCGGGGGTTGTGGAGCTGGTAGACGTCTATCCAGTCGGTATCCAGGCGTCGGAGGCTCTTTTCGCAGGCCTCTCTTATGAACTGGGGCTCGAAGTTCTGGGGCTTCTCCTTGTGCCGTATGCGGGCAGTGAAGGTGTAGAAATCGTAGCCGACCTTGGTGCAGAGGACGACGTCCTTGCGCTGGCCCTTCAGGGCCTTGGCCACTACCTCCTCGTTGGCGCCGGAGCTGTACTGGTCGGCGGTGTCGAAGAGGTTTATGCCCAGGTCCAGGGCCTTGTGGACCAGGTTGATGGACTGCTCTTCGTCGACGGTTCCCCACCAGTTGCTGACCAGGGTCCATGTGCCGAAGCCGGTCTCGGAGACAGAGAGGTCCGTGTTGGGGATGGTGCGGTATCTCATACGGGGACTGCCGTGCCCACGGCCTCCTTTATTCGGTTGATTCCGGTGCGGAGGGTCTCGTCGGGGACCACGGCCTGGGCGCCGGTGACGTTGATGGGGTCTTCGAGTTCCACCCAGGAGACGCAACCGCCGTACCGGGCCAGCACCGGCACGGAATAGGCCCGCTTCAGCTTCATCGCCCGGAGCAGGATTATGGAGAGGGGATGCTTCGGTCTCCACTTGAGCCGGTACTGGGCATAGTCGTTGGTGCAGATATAGAAGTCCTCGAGGGCGGTGACGCGCTCGGGCTCGGTGACCTCCAGGATTTCGACGACCTCGGCGAGGGTGTCGATGACGACAGTGTCGGGAGGGGGGGCCTGGGCGATGGTGTGGGCCAGGGCTTCGTGCCACCGGGGTTTGAGGAGGTCGGGGCTCTGGTGCTCGTAGGTCGGGTATAGGAGGAAGCGGTTGCCCTCCAGGACGAAACGCTTTTGCTGCTCGCGGATGCCACCCTTACGGAGGACCAGGAACTGCTCGCCGCGGGCGAGGGCCCGGGTGATTACGGCCCACTCCTTGAGGGCCAGGGATACGAAACTCATGGGGCGTATCTACTCCTGTTCCCTGAGCCAGCGGGAGACTTCCTTGGCGTGGTAGCTGAGGATGAGGTCCGCGCCCGCGCGCTTGATGCCGGTCAGGACTTCCATGGTGACTTTCTTTTCATCTAGCCAGCCGTTGCGGCCCGCGGCCTTGACCATTGCGTACTCGCCGCTGACGTTGTATGCCCCTAGGGGCTGCCGGAAGGCTTCTCGGGCCTTGGATATCACGTCGAGGAAGGCCAGGGCCGGCTTGACCATGATTATATCGGCGCCTTCCTGGATGTCCAACTCTATCTCCAGGAGTGCCTCCCGGGAGTTGCGAGTGTCCATTTGGTACGACTTGCGGTCCCCGAAAGAGGGGGTGGACTGCGCGGCTTCCCTGAAGGGGCCGTAGAAGGAGGAGGCGTACTTGGCGGAGTAGGCCATGATGGGGGTGAGGTCGAGGTCGTTGCGGTCGAGGATGTCGCGGATGGAGGCGACGGTCCCGTCCATCATGTTGGAAGGGGCAACGATATCGGCGCCGGCCTCGGCGTGGGAAAGGGCGGTCCTGCTGAGCAGTTCCAGAGTCTGGTCGTTGTCAACGTATCCGTCGATTATGACGCCGCAGTGGCCGTGGTCGGTGTATTCACAGAGGCAGACATCGGTGATGACTATGGTCTCGGGGCAGGCGTCCTTGATCCGGACCACGGCTTCCTGAATTACACCCGACCCATCGTAAGCGCCCGTGCCAACCGGGTCTTTTTCATTGGGAAGGCCGAAGAGGAGCACGGCCTTCACCCCGAGGGCGGCGACTTCTTCGGTCTCCTTGGCGGCCAGGTCGGGGGAGAGTTGGTAGACCCCCGGCATGGAGGCCACCTCCCGCTTTTGGCCCGAGTCCTGGGTGACGAACATAGGATAGATGAAATCGCTGGGGCTGAGGGCGGTCTCCTTGGTCAGGTCCCGCATGGCTTGGCTGCGGCGCAGGCGTCGGAGTCTCTGGGTGGGGAACCCGGTGACCTGGGTCGGGACCAACTGTTCGAGCAAACTGGTCATGTCGGACCTCCTGCGGCCTTAAGTATAGCGTCTATGAGACCGGGAATGGTGTGTTCTCGGGCGACAATTGCGACATCCAGGCCAAATTCCTCGGCGGTTGCGGCGGTCACGGGGCCTATGCAGGCGACACAAATCCGTTTCAGAGGGCCGACGTCCCCCTCCAGCATGCGCACCAGGTTCTTGACGGTGGACGAACTGGCAAAGGTGGCGAGGTCCACCTCTCCCGCTCTGAGCCGTTCGATGGCGCGTTGGGGCCTGGTCCGGGGCCCTGAGGCCCGGTAGATGCAGAACTCGTCGACGGCGGCGCCCATTTGCATCAGTCCTTCGGGGAGAACGGGCCGCGAGCCTTCCGCCCTTGCCAGCATCACCTTTGCCCCCCGCATGTCCAGGGGACGGAGGGAGTCCAGCAGTCCCTCGGCAGTGTAGGTGGAGGCGGTCAAGGATACGGAGAAGCCGTAGCGAACTATGGCCTTGGCGGTCTCGGGGCCTATGGCGGCGAGCTTCAGTCCGTCAAGGGAGTCGGGCTGGGCGCCGATGGCCTGCAAGCGGTCGAAGAAGAGACTGACGCCGTTCACGCTGGTGAAGATAGCCCAGTCGTATTCCCCGGCCCGGGTTACCGCCGTCTCGAGGGTTTTCCGGTGCTCCGGGGACTGGGTGATTTCGATGGCGGGCAGCTCGATTACCTCCGCGCCGAGAGCGGCGAGTCTGAAGGAAAGGGCGCTGGCTTGCCTGCGGGCCCGGGTCACCAGGACCCGCTTGTTGGACAGGGGCCGAGTCTCGTGCCAGGAGATTTGCTCCCTGAGTTCCACCACGTCTCCGACGACGGCGACAACGGGGGGGCACAGGCCCGCGTCCCGGGCCTTTTGCACTATATCGGCCAGCGTGCCGGTGACGGTCTTTTGGTCGGGGGTGGTGGCATCCTGGATAAGGGCGACGGGGGTGTCGGGGGGCTTGCCCGCCCGGACGAGGCGGTTCGTAATAGAGGCCAGGTTCCCGAGCCCCATGAGGATAACAATGGTGTCGGGGCCGCGGGCCAGGGCATCCCAGTCGACGGAGGCTCGGGGCTTGTCCGGGCCTTCGTGGCCGGTAACGACAACCACGGATGAAGAGAGGTCCCGATGGGTGACGGGGATGCCGGCGTAGGCCGGAGCGGCGATGGCGGATGAGACTCCGGGGACTACTTCAAATAGTATGCCGTTGCCGACGAGGGTCTCGGCCTCTTCGCCGCCCCTGCCGAACAGGAAGGGGTCGCCGCCCTTGAGCCTGACGACCAGCTTGCCCCGCCCGGCTTCCGAGACCAGGATGTCGTTTATCTCGTCCTGGGAGTTGGTGTGCTGCCCTGGGCTCTTGCCCACGTAGACGAGCTCACAGGTCTCGGGGGCGTGGTCCAGGAGGACGGGGTTGACCAGCCTATCGTAGACGATAACGTCGGCTCGCTGGATGTATTCCATGGCCTTGATGGTGATCAAGCCCGGGTCCCCGGGGCCCGCACCAACGAGAGCAACCAAGCCAACTCGGCTCATCCAACCACTCCCGCCAGCAGGGAATCCGCTCCGCGCGCTTTCAACCTTTCGGCGAGGCGAATGCCGAGGGACTCGGCATCTTCGGGACTGCCATAGATGTAATCGGTCATTAGCTCATAGGTGTCGGGGTGGCCGAT
>JAAXHX010000247.1:0-3272 GCA_012270635.1 Dehalococcoidia bacterium
AACCTGATGTTCAAGACCTTCATGGGACCCGTGGAGGAAGACGCCGCCATAGTCTACCTGCGCCCCGAGACGGCCCAGGGCATCTTCGTCAATTTCGAAAACGTGCTGAACTCCACCCGCAAGCGGCTGCCCTTCGGCATTGCCCAGATCGGCAAGTCCTTCCGCAACGAGATCACTCCCGGCAACTTCACCTTCCGCACCCGGGAGTTCGAACAGATGGAGATGGAGTACTTCGTCATGCCGGAAGAGGCCGACTCGTCCCTCGGGTACTGGGTCGAGCGGCGATTTCAGTGGTACCTGGGCCTCGGGATCCGGCCTGAAAACCTACGCCTCCGCTGGCATGACCCCGACGAACTGGCCCATTACGCCAAGGCCACCGCCGACGTCGAATACCTCTTCCCCATGGGTTGGTCCGAGCTGGAAGGCATCGCCAACCGTACGGACTTCGACCTTCTCCAGCACTCGAAGACCAGCGGCAAAGCGCTAACGGTCTTCGACGAGCCGAACAAGAAGCGCCTCACTCCCTACGTCATCGAGCCCTCGGGGGGCGTGGACAGGGCTACTCTCGCCTTCCTCGTCGACTCCTACCGCGAGGAAGAGGTGCGCGGCGAGACCCGCGTCCTCCTCAAGCTCCACAAGGACCTGTGCCCCGTCCAGGTCGCCGTGCTGCCCCTGAGCCGCAACCAGCGTCTTCTGCCCCTGTCCCAGCAGGTCTTCGACGCGGTCCGCACTCATTTCCGCGCCCAGTACGACGATGCCCAGTCCATCGGGCGGCGGTACCGCCGCCAGGACGAGATCGGGACCCCGCTGTGCGTCACCGTGGACTTCGATTCCCTGGACGACCACGCCGTCACCATAAGAGACCGGGACACGATGGCCCAGTCCCGGGTGTCCATTGATTCCCTGGCAGAAGAAGTCCGAGAGCGCCTGGCCCGCTAATCACCCGCTTCCCGACCCGCCGGAACGGTATACTAGACACAGCCCTCCCGCAGGCCATACCCGTGCGCATAGTCCACTTCTCGGACCTTCACATAGGCGTCGAAAATTACGGTCGGCTGGACCCCAAGACCGGCCTTTCCACCCGCATGGGCGATTTCCTATCGGCCTTCGACGAGCTGGTGGAGTACTCCCTCGCCAACGGCGTCGATCTCGTGCTGTTCGCAGGGGATGCTTTCAAGAGCCGGGAGCCCAAGCAGACCCAGCAGCGGGAATTTGCCAAGCGCGTCGCCCGGTTGGCCAACGAAGGTGTAAAGGTCTTTCTATTGGTCGGCAATCACGACCTTCCCTACGCGCAGGCCCAAGCCACTTCCATTGAGATTTACGACACCCTCGCCGTCCAAAACGTCACCGTCTCGGACCGGGTGGGGACGTGGAGGGTGGAGACGAAGTCTGGGCCCGTGCAGGTGGTCGGGCTTCCGTGGCCACGACGCTCCGCCCTCCTTACCCGAAACGACACCAGGACCCTCACCTTCGACCAGATCAACGAGCAGATGCAGGGGCTCCTCACGGAACTGCTGTACAAGGAGGCCCTGGCCCTGGACCCCTCCATGCCCGCCCTTCTGGCAGCGCACGTTACGGTAGCCCAGGCGACGGTCGGGTCCGAGCGGAGCATGATGATAGGGAACGACCACGTCCTGCTGTTGAGCAACGTAGCCCGGCCCGAATTCGACTACGTGGGCCTGGGGCACATCCACAAGACCCAGGTCCTGAGAAAGTCGCCGCCCGTGGTCTACAGCGGCAGCATGCAGCGGGTGGACTTCAGCGAGGAGAAGGACCCGAAGGGCTTCTACGTCGTCGACCTCGATCCCGCTCTGCCCCAGGGGCAACGGGTCACGGACTACCGTTTCCACACGGTTAACGCCCGGCCCTTCGTCACCATCGACGTGGACATCCCTTCCGACGACCCGGACCCCACGGCCACCATAGTCAACCGCATCCAACAGTCCCCGGTGGCCGAGGCTGTAGTGCGTCTGCGGATCAAGGTCGCCGCCGATCTGGATCCCATGATCAGCGACGCGGAGGTCCGCAAGACCCTGGCCCCCGCTCACTTCGTCGCCGGCATAAGCCGGGAGGTGGACCGTACCCGGACCTTCAGGCTCGACGGCCAGGCCGTGGACGGCATGCCGCCCCGGGACGCCCTGAAAGCCTACCTGGAGTCCTCCGCTGAGAGCCGCGGCTGGTCCGATTCCCAAGTGCAGGAGATGCTGGCCCTCGGCGAGGGCCTGATCCGCGAGTCCCTGGAACCCCCATCCTGACCGCCGCCCGCCCCCCGATTTGATGGCCGTAAAGTCCCATCGACTAGGAGCGTAGCCATGAAAATCTTCGATTACATGGAGCAGTACGGGTACGAGGAGTTGGCGCTCTACACCGACGAGGCCGCGGGGCTGAGAGCCCTGATCTGCATTCACGACACCACCCTCGGGCCGGCGTGTGGAGGCACCCGCATGTGGCCCTTCGCCACCGAGGAAGAAGCTATCCTGGACGTGCTGCGTCTCGCCCGGGCGATGACGTACAAGTCGTCATTGGCGGGGCTCGACTACGGGGGCGGCAAGGCCGTCATCATCGCCGATCCCACCACCGACAAGTCCGAGGCCCTGTTCCGCGCCCATGGCCGCTTCGTGGACACCATGGGGGGCCGTTACATCACCACCGAGGACGTCGGCGTAGTCAACCAGGACGTGGTGCACATGAGGAAAGAGACCCTGTATGCCGCCGGGCTCCCCGAGTCCCACGGCGGCCTGGGCGGCGCCGAGGTGATCACCGGGTTCGGCATATATCAGGGGGCCCGGGCGTGCCTGAAGGCTCTGTCGGGCTCCGACTCCCTGGAGGGGAAGACCGTGGCAATCCAGGGCTTCGGGAAGGTGGCCTATCACTACGCCCGACACCTGCGGGAAGAGGGTGCGCGGATCGTGGCTGCGGACATAAACGAGTCCCGGATAGCGGAGGCCATGGCCCTCGGTGCATCCATAGTCGCGCCGGAGGAGGTCCACGCCGTAGAGTGCGACATCTTTTCACCCTGCGCGTTGGGCGGCGTCCTCAACGACGACACCATACCCCGGATCAAGGCCCCCATAGTGGCCGGGGCAGCCAATAACCAGCTACAGGAGCCTCGCCACGCCGAGGCCCTCGAAGAGGCCGGCATCCTCTACGCGCCGGACTACGCCATCAACCCCGGAGGGGTGATAACCGTGGCCTGCGAGGTGGAGGGCAAGAGCAGGGAAGCGGCCCTGGACCAGACCGCCAAGGTCTACGACACCCTGCTGGACATCTTC
>JAAXHX010000247.1:3392-6215 GCA_012270635.1 Dehalococcoidia bacterium
CGTGATGACGGATGGGGATGGATTCCGGCTCGGGGGCCGGAATGACGGAGTGGGGGAGTACCGGTACGGAAGACCCGCGAAGGGTGTAACCGCGGCTCTGGGGCTAGCGGAGCTTGGTGCGGGCCTCGTGGGGGTAGGTGTTGGTCTCGATCATGCGGGCCTTGACCGCCGTGCGGAGAAGGTGAAGCTGCTCGTCCGCAATGGGCGGCGTCACAGGCGCGGTGTCACCACCGCCTTTCACCCCTAGCTCGAAGCCCGTGTTGTCCCTCACCTCTTCCAGTGTGTGCCCCTGGTGCACGGAGACCAGCTCCAGGACTCCCGACTCCTTAGACAGCTCCATCTTCGCAATCGGGGTTATGACGACGACCTCCTTGGTCCTTCTGGCAAAGCCCTCGGGCGACGAGGAGGCCGCCGACACGTAGTCCACTTTCTCCACGAAGGCGCGCCTGTCATGGCGGGTGCGGAAGAGGACTATGCGGGGCACGGCATAGTAGAGGAGGCCCGTGCCGTATTGCCCCGGCATCCTGACGTCCGGGGAGTCCGGGTCTCCGATGAGGTGGAGGTTGAAATTGGCTTCGCGGTCGATCTCGATGCCGCTCATGAAGAACAGGTCGAGCTTGCCCCTCTGCGCGAGGTAGTGGAAGTCCTTGCCGCCGACAAACGGGTTGTAGTAGCCGCTGTCCAGGACTATGAACTCGCCGTTGGGGGCGTGGGACGCCTCCGCCAGCAGCAATGCGGAGGCCGGTATGAATGACAGGGCCCCGCACGCCGAGGTCTCCCAGTCGTGCACCTCCCGCGATAGGAGGACGGCCATGAATTCCTCAGGGGTGCAGTCGGGGGTTTGAGTCACTAGCCCACCGCAGCGGGCGCCCGGACCCCCAGGCCCCGCGCGCGGCAGTAATCCTCATGGTCGCGGAAGGCGAAGACCTCTCCGGCCAGGTAATCTTCAAAGACCTCGTCGGAAGAGGAAGCCTCCAGGTATTTCCTCATCTCCTCCAGGTCCATGCCGTAGTAGCCGGGGCAGGCGCTGGGGTAAGCCCCGAAGGGCGCGTGGGCTACGGCCTTGACGTGGATTGCCGGGATGTAAGCCCCCGACGAATCGTCCGGCGAGACCGCGTCCACCACCTCTTCCACGGTCACTATCACCCTGTCCGACGCCTGAGCAAGCATCAGGGCTTCGCCGCCATTGCCGACCAGGACGTTCCCCCGGCTGTCGCCCTTGCTCCCGTGGAACAGGGCAACGTCGGGATTGATGGCCTTGGCCATGACTACGGTTTCCGTCGGGTCGAAGGGGTTTGGAGCGATGGTGAAGTCGTCCCTGTCCCGGATGACGTCGCTGCCGGCGTAGCCGAGGGTCGGGACGAAGGGGATGCCCATTGATCCAGCCTGGACCATGCTGTAGAGCACGCCTCAGGTGTTGTCCTTCATCTTGATGCGGCCCTCCTTCTGGAGGCGCAGGTAGTTCGGGGCCACCCGGGCGAAGGGCTGGAAGTTGAAATCGCAGGTCTCGACGGTGGCGGTGCGCCCCGCCCCGACTAGGAAGTCCAGATTCAGCGAGGCCCCCACGACGCCCAGGGTGTTCAGGTCCGTGGTCCCGCTCCTGACGATCTCCCGCAGCAGGGCCATGGGGGTGTAGTCCAAGCCCCCCATCATGATCACCTTGTCGCCGGTGCGGACCAGCCCGGCGGCCTGCTCCAGCGTCACGAGCTTGTCTCTCATCTTGCCTTCCTTCGCTGTCTCAACTCTGGGTACGGGGCCTCTCCCATTCCCTAAGGTCAGGGTATAGATGGAGAGTGTTAAGTGTCAAGGACGGGGCAGCCGACGCGTGGGCCGAGAGCTAGGTCGGAGTGCGGGCACGGGCCCCACCGAGTCGGGCCTGGACACGGCGCAGGATCGGGCCGAACTCTCGGTTCTCCCACATCACGAGAATCTGGGGGCCGATGAGCATAGAGCTGTAGGTGCCGGCAATCACACCTATCAGCAAGACTAGGATGAACGGGAGAAGGGTGCTGCCGCCAAAGAGGACCAGGGCCAAGAGGGTGAACAGCGTGGTCAAGCTGGTGTTGAGGGACCGACCCATCGTCTCCAGCAGGCTGTTGTTGACCGTAACCTCGAACCGGTCCCCGGTGCGCCTGAGCATGTTCTCCCTGATCCTGTCGAAGACGACGATGGTGTTGTTGATGCTGTAGCCAATCACGGCAAGGATGGCCGTGATGACCATGGTGTTCAACTCTATGCCGAAGGCCTTGCCCATCAAGGAGAAGAGGCCCAGCACGATCAGGACGTCGTGGAAGAGGGCGACCACCGCCGAGGCGCTGTAGCGGAAGAAGTGGGGCATTTTACGGAACGCCCAAGCTATGTAGAGGAAAATGCCGATTATGGCGAACAGGACCGCGAGGGCGGCATTGCGCACCATCTCCCCGGCCACTATGGGTGACACGAAGTCGACCTCGAAGCGGTCGATGCTCGTTCCTCCGAACCGCTCCTGGAGGGCCTGCTCGATGAGCTGGCTGTCGGAGGGGCCGACGTTCCCCTGCTGGTCTATCTCGCCCTGCCCCAGGGTCTCGGTGCGGATCAGGAAGGCGTTGGTCTCCAGGGCCTGGACTATGGCGTCGCCGTGGCCCAGCTTGTCCAGCTCCTCCCTCACCGCCTCTGCGGTAACCGCTCCACCCGTCAGGCGGGATTGGTCGGCGGGGTTGATGAAGCGGACCTCGATGGTGGAGCCGCTGGAGAACTCGATGCCCACGTTGAAGGCCGGCGGGAATATGAGGGACACGATCCCCGGCAGCAACACCGCCCCGGAGATGACGAAGAACCAGACCC
>JAAXHX010000247.1:6296-7890 GCA_012270635.1 Dehalococcoidia bacterium
CTTATTCCAAAGAGGCCCAGCCTGTCCTGCACCCTCTGCCCGACGATGAACCGCAGGAAGCTCCTGGTAACGAACATGGCCGAGAACATGCTGGTCACCACGCCGATGGCAAGGGTGATGGCAAATCCCGTAACCAGCGGAGTGCCCAGCTTGTCCCCGAACCACCACAGTATGGCGCAGGTGATCAGCGTGGACACGTTGCTGTCCCGGATGGCCACCCAGGCCCTGTTGAATCCCGCCTCTATGCCGACCCTGAGGCTGCGCCCCGCGCGCAGCTCCTCTTTCAATCTTTCGAATATCAGGACGTTGGCATCCACGGCCATGCCGATGGACAGGATGAATCCCGCCAGGCCGGACAGGGTTAGGGTCACGGGTAGAAGCTTGAAGGTGGACAGCACGACGAGCCCGTAGACGACTAGCGCCCCCGCCGAAAGCATGCCCGGCAGCCTGTAGTAGACCATCAGGAACCCGAGGACCAGCAAGAGGCCCACCACCCCCGCCACCATGCTCTTGCTGACGGACTCGGCGCCCAGGGACGCGTCCACGTCCTGTTCCCGCAGGAGCTCGATGGGAATGGGAAGAGCGCCGGCGTTCAACTGAATGGCAAGGTCGTCGGCCTCCTCGATGGTCAGGCCGGTAATGACGCCGTTGGAGGATATTACGGCCTGCACCGTCGGGGAGGAGATGATCTGGCCGTCCAGGAAGATGCCGAGGGGCTGGTTCAGCAGCCTGGTCGTTATCTGTTCGAACATCCTGGCGCCCTCGCCGTTGAACTCGAAGGCGACCTGGGGAAAGTTGGTGCTGGGATCGAGCACGACCTGGGCGTTGGGCAGCATGTATTCGCCGGTGAGGGGGGCTAGTTGCCCTTGGTCGTTGGCGGTAAGGACGGGGTCCCAAATGACACTAGCGGTGACGGGATCGGTGACGAAGGTGCCGTCTTCCTCGCGCCTCTGCTCCCGGAAATCGAGCTGGGCCGTCCTGCCTATCAGCTCCTTCGCCCGCTCCACGTCCTGGATGCCGGGGATCTGCACCATGATCCGGTCGTCCCCGACCCTCTGAACTATGGGCTCCGACACGCCGAACGCGTTGACCCGGGTGCGGATTATCCTTATGACGCCTTCGATCTGGGAGTCGGTGACGGTCTCGCCTTCTCCTGGCCGGACTTCGTAGACCAGGTGGGTGCCGCCCTTTATGTCCAGCCCCTGCCGGAAGCCTTCCCTGTCGATGCCCGGCGTCTTGTTCGGGACCAGGACCACCAGGGCGGCAACGACCAGCAGGCCGATGATTATCAGCCTGAGCGTGTTCCCCTTGGGGAAGAGCCTGTAGAGCCTTAGAAGCGCTGTCAACCGGATGTTCCGTCGTTTCGCGGGTCGGGTCTCTTCACCCTATTCTACGCCTCTCGGAGCCGCGAGTCATTAGTGATTACTTGCACAATTGGCTCAATGATACCGCAAACCGCCCCTAACCCCCTAGCCCCGATGCGCCTCTTCCTCCTCCGGGGGCAGCTTATAAAGTTTGTCCATGCTCTCCAACAGGTCCGTGTAGAGGGAGCCCTGGATGTGCCCGACCTCGTGCTCCAGGGCCTGGGCCAGGA
>JAAXHX010000248.1 GCA_012270635.1 Dehalococcoidia bacterium
CTGGGCGTCGCCTACCGCACTCTGGTCAAGGCCGAGGAGTCCGGCGAGATCACCGGTCGCATGGGCGATGCTCTGGAGCGGCTGCTGAGCGCGGGCGACAACCCGGAGGTGACGAGGCTCAAGGAGTCGTTCGGGGGACTGGAGAAGCGCATAGCTGCGTTGGAAGGCGGCGTTGAGGCCCTGGCGAAAGAGCTGCGGGACGGACTGGGAGAGTTGCGCACTGCGGCGGCTGGCAGGGCCGATGTCTCGGGTGGGGACAAGGAACGAGAACGCCCGCATGACGCGGGTGAGAAGCAGAGGGGCAAGTCGGAGACGGGGGATGCTCCTCCGGTGGCCGGACTGCGCCCGAAGAAGCCCTACAGAGAGCGGCGCAAGGAGCCTGAGGTGGTCACCGTGGAGCCTGCCGACGACGATGTGGAGGTCTACGGCGACGCCTGGCCTCTCATCGACGAGTGGCGAGCCCTGCGTGCAGACCATCCCCATCGGGGGAAGAACCTGTCGTGGCTCAGGACGCATGAGCGGCTGCTGGCGCTGGAGTTGGCCATGCTGGAGGAACACGGGCTGACCCTGCCACCTGAGAAGCAGGCGCTCAGGGGCTTTGGGCGCAGGGGCCAGACCAGCTGGCGTTGGACGGCCCTCTTCGATACGCGGAAGTCCCTGGCAAGGCGAGAGCTGCTGCGCTGGGTCCTTCCGTGGCTGTGGCGGGAGTAGGCCCCGGAGACGGCTCCGGGGCCGGTTTCCGGCAATTGCTAAAGGGCAGCTAAGCTGGGGCTAACCCGATGCGAGTGATTCGGGTTGGGTTGGCCCGAAACCCCGCCGGAAGCCTTCCCTTCGCCCGTCCGTCCGGGGGATAATTGACGCAGTTTCTGGCTTTTCCAGCGTTTCGTGCCGAGAAACCTGGAGGGTTCCCGTTCCCCGAATCCGGGACCGGTTGCATAGGATCGAGCCCTGCTCTCCGAACAGCCGCCCAGGGGTCGGACCGGAAGGATTGAGCCTCGCTCTCCCGATGGTCGCCCCGGAGGGACAAGCGCCTACCCGCTGCGTGAGCCGGTCGAGGGGTCGAGCCCTGCTCCCCCGATGCCGATTCGGAAGACGGGACACCACCGTAGCGAGTACGGTGCGGTTCTGGTCGGAATGCGCCCCGCGTCCCGCCAGTTTGTCACGTCTGCGGCGCAACCGTCACGCGGTTG
>JAAXHX010000249.1:0-256 GCA_012270635.1 Dehalococcoidia bacterium
CGCAGTTGGGGGCTCTGTCCAATCTCACCGTCCTCAATCTCGGCGGGAACCAGTTGTCGGGCAACATCCCCACGCAGTTGGGTTCCCTATCCAATCTCACCGTCCTCAACCTCAGCGGGAACCAGTTGTCGGGCAGCATCCCTACAGAGTTGGGGTCCCTGTCCAACCTCACGAAACTTTATCTCGGCAGCAACCAGTTGTCGGGCAGCATCCCTACAGAGTTGGGGTCCCTGTCCGAACTCACTCATCTGTACCT
>JAAXHX010000249.1:346-2682 GCA_012270635.1 Dehalococcoidia bacterium
GGAAGCATCCCGACGGAGTTGGGTTCCCTCTCGAAGCTCACCCACCTGTTCCTAAACGGCAATGAGTTGATAGGATGCATCCTTGGCTCCTTGCGCAATACCGCCGACCACGACCTCGACAAGGCTGGTCTGCCATTCTGCCACGGGTTGCTGGGTGGACTGACCATTAGCCCGGGATCTCTGATCCCGTCGTTCGACCCTTATCACACCGACTATTCAGTGGCGGTGGGCTGGTCTAGGATTACCGTCGTTCCTGCTGATGACCACAATGTCTCCATACAGATCCTTGACGAAAACGGTAGCGCAATCGCGGATGCCGATGACGCTTTGGAGGGACATCAGGTCGACCTCAGCGCAGACGTACCCGCTATCAAAATCAGGGTCGTCTCCGAGGGTGATGGAGCGACCCTCACTTACACTATTGTAGACTTGGGTATCCGATATGACGCCAACGAAAACGGCTTGCTTGAGAAGGACGAGGCCATCTCGGCCATGACCGATTACTTTGCTGGCCGCATGTCCATGGAAGAAGCGGTAGCGCTCATAGCCTTCTACTTCTCCAGCTAGGATCTCCTATCCCCATAGCTGCAAGGACAGAATAACCTCAAGCTAGAAGGCTCCCGGTCTCGTCCGGCGTGGAGGAGGCCCGTCGCAATATCTGCGACGGGCCTCCTCCATATCTTGCGCTCTAGAGCCCCAGGCCACACACCGACCCGAGTGCCAAGACGATGGTCTCAGGCAGGGGTGCCGCCTCCCGACAAAGCTCACGAAGGTTCTCCTATCGGTCTGCTGAGGATGCGGTATCGCTTGCCGACCCTGGGTTTCATATTATATTGTCACACTGAAACACCCGTACCCCACCCCGAATCCCCGGAATCGGGCAGGCGGCAGCAGGGACAGCATGAGACCACTGGAAAACATCAAGGTCGTAGAGCTCGGCATCTGGTTCGCCGGGCCCGCCGCCGGAATGCTCTTGGCCGAATGCGGCGCCGACGTCATTAAGATCGAACCCCTCGATGGCGGCGACCCCATACGCGGCCTCGACCTGGAAGAGCGTTGGGGCGCCGAGACCCCTCCCTTCAACTACATGGCGGAGATGGTCAATCGCGGCAAGCGCAGCGCCGCCATCGACCTCCGCAAGCCTGAGGGTCGGGAGTTGGTCTATCGCTTGGTGCAGACCGCCGACGTTTTCGTCACCAACATCCGTCCCCAGGCCCTGGACCGCCTGGAGATGACCCCCGAGACCATCACCGGCATCAACCCCAAGCTCGTCTATGGCCTGCTCACCGCCTTCGGGCCGGAGGGGCCCGACAAGAACAAGCCTGCCTTCGACGAGGTCGGGTTCTGGGCCCGTGGCGGCTTCCTCTCCTTCATGGGCGAGCCCGGCGGCCCCCCGACCCACCTCCACGGGGCAATGGGGGACCTCACCACCGCCGTTTCCATGACCGCCGCCATCTTCCTGGCCCTCTTCAACAGAGAACGCACCGGCAGGGGCCAGATCGTCGACTCCTCCCTGCTGTCCAGCGGCATGTGGGTTGCCGGGTACGACCTGCATCGCACCCTCTTCTCAGGCGAAGACGTCCTCCGCGAGCCCCGGGCCTCGGCCCCCAACCCCCTGTACAATACCTACCAATGCGGCGACGGACGCTGGGTCCAGTTCGCTATGCCCCAGGGCGACAGGTATTGGGCGCCCACGTGCCGGGCCCTCGATGCGCCGGACCTCGCCGCCGACTCCCGGTTCAACACCCACAACAGGATGATGAAGAACCACGTCGAGGCCATCAAGCTCCTGGATGAGGCGTTGGCCCACCGACCCCTGGCAGAGTGGGCCCCCCGCTTCGACGAAAACGAGCTGGTCTGGGCGCAGGACGCCCGCCTCTCGGAGGTCGCCGCCGACTCCCAGGTGAAGGCCAACCGCTTCCTGGCCAACATCGATCATCCCGGTCTCGGGACCTATACTGAGATAGGCATACCCTTTGCGCTGCGGGACACTCCCACCCATCCCTCGGGCCCCGCGCCCGAGTGGGGCCAGCACACCGAGGAGGTGCTGCAGGAGCTCGACTATACCTGGGATCAGATCATAGCGCTGAAAGACCGGTCGGTTATAGCCTGATGCCCGATTATTCCGAAGGAGGATCAGACATGAGTTGGGAAACTTTGATATACGACCTGAAGGAAGACGGCATCCTCTGGGTCCGCTTCAACCGTCCCCGAGTCCTCAATGCCGTCAACCGCACCTTCGCCCGGGAGCTTCGCCAGGCCGTGGAGCAGGCGGAGGCCGACCCCGACGTCAAGCTGGTGATCCTCACCGGAGAGGGCCGGGCCTTCTGCGCGGG
>JAAXHX010000250.1 GCA_012270635.1 Dehalococcoidia bacterium
AACGGGCAGGTGTCGAAGGCGATAGTGTCGTACCCCATCTCGCCCCGAGCGCCGCAGCCCAACCCGTTGGAGGAAGGCTTCAAGGCCGGGACTATCGAGATAGAGATGAACCCGCAGGGAATACTGGCCGAGCGAATACGGGCCGGGGGGGCGGGTATAGCGGCGTTCTGGTCGCCGGTGGGGGTCGGGACCGTGGTGGCCGAAGGCAAGGAGACCAGGACGATAGACGGGGTGGAGTACATCCTGGAAAGGGCGATCAAGGCGGACTTCTCTCTCATCCGGGCGCACAGGGCCGACACCGCTGGGAACCTGGTATACCGGGGCAACATGCGACACTTCAACGTAACCTCAGCCACCGCGTCTCGGGTCACGGTCGCCGAGGTGGACGAGATCGTGCAACTCGGGGAGCTGGACCCCGACAGGATAGTGACGCCCGGAATCTACGTCGACAGGATAGTTCGCAGGCCCAGGGAGTTACGGGGGAAATAGGGGATGTTCAGGCTGGACCGCGAGGCCATAGCCCTGAGGGTGGCCAGGGAGTTCCGGGATGGGGACGTGGTGAACTTGGGAATCGGTATACCGACACTGGCAGCCAACTACATACCCGAGGGCCGGACGGTGTGGTTCCACACGGAGAACGGAGCGGTCGGGTTTGGGGGGTCGCCACCGGAGGGCGAAGAGGACATACACATGACCAACGCGGGCGGCGGATTCGTGACTGCGCTGCCGGGCATGAGCGTCTTCGACACCGTGGAAGCCTTCACGATAGTGAGGGGCGGATACCTGGACGTCACGGTGCTGGGCGCTATGCAGGTGTCGGAGAGGGGCGACCTGGCTAACTGGCTGAGACCCGGTCGGCTCATAGGCGGGATCGGAGGGGCGATGGACATCGTGGCGGGGGCCAAGCGGGTCATCGCGGCCATGGAGCACACGGACAAGAAAGGCGTCCCGAAGATCGTCAGGGAGTGCACGTCGCCGCTTACGGCTGTGCGGTGCGTGAACATGATCATAACCGATATGGCAGTGATAGAGGTGGGAGAGGATGGGCTCACACTGACGGAGCACGCCCCGGGACTGAGCGTAGAGGAGATTCAGGCGGCGACGGACGCCCCTCTAAGGGTGTCGTCGGGTCTGAAGGAGATGGAGCTGTAGGCTGCTACGCGTTGACGCTTATGGGCGTCGCGCCTATAATGCAGGCCACCGCGGCGGGGGTACGATTTCGAAGACAGTCCTCAACTCAGGCTGTCGCGCCGGCGCCTCAGCCTCGACGGGGAGGCCATCGGAGCTAGAGACGCCTCGGTGACTGAGAAGCATATTCCAGGGAGGAAAACATGGCCGAGATTACAGGCAACAGACTACTGGCAAAGTCCCTAAGGCACGAGGGCGTCACCCATCTCTTCTTCCTTTCAGGCGGGCCCATGGACACGTTCTATCGGGACGCTGAGAAGGAGGGAATCAAGCTCTTCGACACGCGGCACGAGCAGGCTGCAGCCATGATGGCCCACGCATGGAGCAGGGCGACGGGTCAGACGGGTGTCTGTTCGGCGTGCTCAGGACCCGGGGCCACGAACCTCGTCACGGGAGTGGTCACTGCCTTTACGGACGCCTGTCCCATCGTGGCTCTGGGAGGGTCCAGCAACTCCGGCCTGACCGGCTGGGAGGACTTCCAGGAGATCGACCAGGTGAGCGTGTTCCGACCGATAACCAAGTGGTCGGGACAGGTCAACAAGGCTGAAAGGATGCCCGAGCTGGTCAGCGTTGCCTTCCGCAAGGCGTGGGGGAACAGGCCGGGCCCCGTGTACCTAGACCTCCCCGGCGACGTGCTCCACGAGCGGGTCGACGAGGCCAACGTCCAGTTCCCGGTCAACTCCCGCACCGACGCCCGGATCCTCGGCGACCCGGATGAGGTCAAGCGGGCCATCGAGATGCTGGCGCAGGCGGAAAAGCCCCTGGTGCTCTCGGGGACGGGTGTGATGTGGTCGAGGGCTTCTCAAGAGATCCAGGACTTCGTCGAAGCGACGGGCATACCCTTCTACACCACCCCCCAGTCCCGGGGCGTGATACCTGAAGACCACGATCTCTGCTTCCCGGCGGCCAGGTCCATGGCATTCAGAGAGGCCGACGTGGCCCTGGTGGTCGGCACCAGGATCAACTGGATCTGGCAGTACATGCAGGCCCCCAGGTTCAGAGCGGACCTGAAGACGATCCAGGTGAACACGGACAGGGAGGAGATCGGCCACAACAAGGCCGCGGACGTCGGCATAGTCGGGGACGCCAAGATGGTGCTCAGGCAGCTGACCGAAGAGGCCAAGGAGCAGAACTTCGCGAACAAGAGTAAGACCGCGTGGATTGACCAGCTGCGGGCCAAGGAGGCCTCCAACAACGAACGCAACCAGCCGACCCTCAACTCCGACCAGGTTCCCATGCACCCGCTGAGAATGATGAAGGAGATACGGGAGTTCCTGCCCAGGGACGCCATGCTGGTGGTCGACGGTCACGAGACCCTGAACTTCGGGCGGCAGAGCATCCCGACCTACTACCCCGGCCACAGGATCAACTCCGGTTCGTCGGGGTGCATGGGTGTCGGGCTTCCGTTCGGTCTCGCATCGGCGCTGGCCAAACCCGACAAGAAGACGCTGGTCATCCACGGTGACGGCTCCTTCGGCATCAATGCGATTAACATCGACACCGCGGTCAGGCACAACATCCCGCTGGTCTGCGTGGTCAACGTCAACGGCGGTTGGGCCGCGGGCCGACCCGGCGACGACGCCCTCAAGACGGGCATCGAGCTCGGGTTTGAGCAGCGCTACGACAAGCTGGGCGAGGCCCTGGGCGCTCACGGCGAGTACGTGGAGAAGCCCGAAGAACTGAAACCCGCCCTCCAGCGTGCTTTCGACTCCGGCAAGCCGGCCATCGTCAACGTGATAACCGACCGTTGGGCCGCCTCCACCACCCAGAACTTCCAGCCCTACGACCACTAGGCCGAAAGCGAAATAGACATAAACAGGGCGGCCCTGATTTATCGGGGCCGCCCTGTTTGTATGGGTAGGTGTGGAGACTATCAGCCGAGATGGACGATTTCCAAGTTGCCCCAGTGATTGTTCAGATACTCGACAATCAGACGTCGGTGACAGCGGTCGGGCTTGTCTTCGCTGCACAGTAAGCAGGCGTTGTCGAGCAATCCCGGGGAGAGCCGGTCTTGGATGCGACGGTCTTTAATAAGGGCAAGGAACCTTGTTTCATACTCGGCCCAGGCCAAGTCTTTCTTCCGGTAGGACTGGAGCAGGTCAGGGGTAGGCGCCAGGAGGTCGGGGAGGTGGACGTAGTCCATGTGGCATAGCTGTTTCAGGAAATATTCAAGGTCGTCCCTCTTGGCGAAGCCGGCGAGTTGGGAGGCGTTGTTGAGCCGCACGTCGACTAGACGCTTTGCGCGGGAGTGTTGGAGGGTTTCGAAGAAAGAGCGGGCGGTCTTCTTAGTGAAGCCTATGGTGTAGAGTGTCAAGAGACGGCTTGACGAGACCCTTGATATGCAGCACGACCCTCGGCGACGTAAGCGATTTTCCTAGCCTGCATGGCAAGGGCCTCGGTGATGACGTCGTCACGGGAACGGAAAAGGTCTCCGTTGAGGGGCAGCTTGAACTTGCTCAAGAGGCGGTCCATGGCGGCACGCTGATCTTCCAAACTGCCGTCGGCATGGATGTGTTCGACGGCCACGCTGCGTTCCAAGAGGGCTTCGGCGATGAGGATGGTGCGGTGGCACTCGATGGGGTCTTTCTCTGAGCACATGAGGGCAATACGGTGCTCGTCGGCGTTATGGATAATCCGCCTGAGGCCAATGTCAAAAGAATATTCATCGGCGAGGCGAGTGAAAACGACGCGTCCCTCGGAGTCGTAGAGGGAGTTGTCTAGAGGCCGACCGCCAAGTTGATCACCTAGGAATTGATAGCCAATGGCGCCACCAGTGCAGTCTCGGAGATGGGGCTTGAGGGTGTCACGGTTGAAGTGAGGAACGTAGCGGCTGTAGGGCGACGATCGGACGTCTGCTACTACGTCAATACGGTGCTCAAGCAGCAATTTCGCGAACTCAACCAGCGAGTGATTGGAATGACCGATGGTAAATATTGGGAACTGCGTTGCGCTCAACTAAGCCGCTCCTTCACCCCCGAATTATAGCTGCAATAAGCTTGTATGCAAACCCATTAAACGGCTCGCCGAGGCTGACGGTAAGAAAGCATTTGCCAATAGGGTAAACGCCGACAGGCTTTTGCAGATAGTCGTATTCGTAGTCGTTATCAGTCATGCGTAAGCGGTATTCCTTTCCGTTATAGGTGAAGTGACCGTTAACCCTCTTCTGGGAGTTGCCATAGCCGGCGCCCGGGACGAAGACGCGCAGTGCTAGGTCTCGGACGGGTATAAGGCAGAGCGAGTGTCGGAATGCTTCAGCTTCCTGAACCGGCATCTGGTCGTTGAGTCCCTGGAAGGTGGAGTTCCCGTTTACCCAAAGATCACCGTCATTGTCGGTCCAATGAGGCAGGCGGTCGAACGGGAGCGCGGGCCCTTTCTTCCACTTGCGCTTGGGGTCCAGGAGCCAGTTTTCCTGCTGGTAATCCCTGCCCCGTGCCTCGAGGACCGGCACCTCGATCACGTCCAGTACCCGGGGAATGGCGCCGTCTGTGCAGCGAGACTCTGGGAGAGAGACTTCCTCGTGCTCCCGGGCGCTGATGGGTCTGATCCAGGGGCCCGGGTTCCCGTCTGACAACAGCTCCTTGCCGGCAATGCAGCAACCACCTAGCTTCCGGGAATTTGCCAGGCACACAATCCGTTTTGTCGAGACCTGAGGCGGCATTTTGTGCCGATTTGACCCTATATCCTCACCGCGGGTACAACTTCCTCCGCTATACGGGTGAGATGGGCCACGTCAAGGTCGGGGGGTGCGATTATGACCTCGTTGCACCCGGCGTCTACGACGGCCTGGAGCCGGGCCACGCAGGTGTCCAGGTCTCCGAAGGTGGTGTAGGTGTCGGAGTCGAAAGCGGGGCCGTAGACGGAGGTGGCCAGGCCTTGGTTCCGGGCCCGCGCCTTTTCCACGTCTTCGTCGATGGTGAGGTATTCAAGACTGGCGTAGCCCAGGGAGTCGGGGTCCCGACCCCTGTCCTTCGCGAAGGCCTTGATCTTTCCGATCTTCTCGGCGAGGATTTCCGGTGAGTTCCGGGCCCCGCCTATCCAACCGTCGGCCAGCTCCGCGGTGCGCTTGAGAACGCCGTCGGCCTCTCCGCCGATCCAGATGGGCATGTCCTCCTTTTGCACGGGCCGAGGCTCGATATTGACGTTCTCGAAGCTGACGAATCGGCCCTCGAACGCGGCGTCGGGTCCCGACCAGATGGCCCGCATCGAGGCGAGGTTGTCCCGGAAGCGCCGCACCCTTTCCTCGAGCCTCATGCCCAGGGAGTGAAACTCTATCTCCCTCCCCCCGAGTCCGATCCCCAAGTCCAGGCGGCCCCCGCTCAAGTAATCGATGGTTGAGACCTCCTTGGCAAGGAGGATGGGGTGTCGGTGGGGCAGGAGGAGGACGGCGGTGCCCAGCCTGATCCTGGAGGTGACGGCGCTGGCCCACGCGAGCATGGTCATGGCGTCAGGCACCTTGGAGGGGCTGTATATCCGGTCCAGGATCCAGATGGAGGCGAAGCCGAGGTCCTCGGCGGCGCGGAACCAGCTGAGGAAATCGGCGGGGGTGGGGAGGTCACCTAGGAAGTGGGTGGGCACTAGGACGCTCATCTGGGTGGGCCGAGCCATGGGGGTTCCCTCCTATGCTTTGAAATGCCGGTTAAGGGTTTCGGGTTCAGGGAAGCGCCGGCTCCAGGATGCCGAACTGGTTGCCGTACAGGTCTTCGAAGACGGCCTGGACTCCCCAGGGCACGGTCTCGGGGGTCTGGTGAAACTTCACTCCCAGCCCCGAGGGCCTCTCATACTCCGCGTTGCAGTCGTCGGTGTGGAACATCCACATGGTTCCCTCGCCGACGCGGCTCAGGAGAATCTTGCGGTCTTCCTCGGCTTGAAAGGGGCCGGGCAGGAACAGGACGATCTCGGGCTCCGACTGGCCCTTGGGCGCTACCGTGAGCCATCGAAAACCGGGAACTACGGAAGAGTTGTCCTCCCGCTTTTCGAGGCCGAGGACGTTGGTGTACCAGTCGAGGGCTTCGTCGAGATCGCGGACGAGGATAGAGACGTGGGCCAGCTTGGTAATCATGGCGGCAATGATAGCACGGGAGGGGGACTCATCCCCAGGCCGATGGAAAAGGGAGGACTCGGGGCAACGCTGCGGCCTTCCGGCGTACGTCAAAAGAATACGGCGGACCCCCGACCCCCGTCCACGGCGATGACCTCTCCGGTGATTGCCGCCGCCCTGGGAGAGGCCAGAAAGCACACCAGGCAGCCTATCTCGCCCGCCTCGACTATCCGGCCAATAGCCTGGGCGTCGGCGGCACGCTGTTCGACATCTGACTTGGGGATGCCCCTGGCCGCGGCCTCGGCTTCGTAGTCGGCGTCGGTCCGCTCCGTACGGACCGTGCCCGGATGGACCGTGTTGACCGTGATACCATGGGGAGCCAGTTGACCGGACAGGGTTTTCGTGAGGTGGGCTACGGCGGCGTTGCGGACACCACTGATCACCCCCGAATAGCGCCCCGACATTCCACCGATATTCACTATCCTGCCCCAGGCCCGCCGTTTCATGTGGGGCGCCACCGCTTGGGCCGTCCGAAAGTAACCCACCACCTTGGTGTCCAGGTCTTCCGACAGTAGCTCTTCCGTGGACTCTTCCAGGGACCCTTGCAGCAGCCCTCCCACCACGGCGGCATTGTTTACCAGTATATCGACTCTCCCGAACCGGGACACCGTGACATCAATCAGGTTGGCCACCTGGTCGGATTTGGTGGTGTCGGCAGCCACGGTTAGGACCTCGGCGCCGGTCTCCTGCTCGATTTCGGAGGCCGCGTCCTGCAAAAGGTTGAGTCGGCGGGCGCAGATGACTACCTGCGCGTCCTCCTTGGCCAGCTCCCGGGCCACGGCTTTCCCGATTCCCAGGCTGCCGCCCGTTACGATGGCCACCTTGCCGTCCAGGTCCATGTCCATCAAGTCGCTCCTTACTGGAACTTGGGTGGCCGCTTCTCCTTGAAGGCCTGGCCCGCGGTTACCATGTCGCCGGTGGAGGCGGCGGCCATGCTGGAGTCCCTTTCGTAGGTGAGGGCAACGCTGAAAGTGGACTCGGCGCCGACGTTGAGAGCAGCCTTGGCCAGGGCTATGGCCATGGGGGACTTTTCCAACACCTGGTGAGCGAGGACCGTGGCCTCCTCCTCCAGCTTGTCGGCGGGGACGACGCGGTTGACCATGCCGAGCTTCTGGGCCTCGGCGGCAGGGACGTGCTCCCCGAGGAAGATCAGCTCCTTGGCCCGGGCCAGCCCGATGCCTTGGGGCAGCAGGTAGGTCCCCGCGCCCGTCACCGTCGCCCCGACGCCCGTCTCCGGGAAGCCGAACTTGGCCTCTTCGGAAGCCACGACCAGATCGCAGTCCAGGGAGATCTCGCAGCCCGCGCCGAGGGCGTAGCCGTTGACGGCGGCGATGGCCACTTTGCGCATGTCCCTCAGGACCTGGGCCACGGTCTGGAGGTCGTGGGTGCTGCGCTTCTCCTGGCCCGGCGGAATGCCCGCGGCGGCCTCCTTGAGGTCGGCACCCGCGCAGAAGGCCCGGCCCTCTCC
>JAAXHX010000251.1 GCA_012270635.1 Dehalococcoidia bacterium
CTCGCCGCGGCGGAAGCCGGGGCCCGGGTTGCCCTCATCGACGATCAGACGTCTCTCGGGGGGCGCTTGCGCTACGATATCCTCTCCCACTCCCTCCCCCATGCCCTGATGGGAGACGATACGAGGGCCGAGGGGCAGGGAGAGGACAACTTCACCGGCCCCGGCTACCAGGTGGCCAGGTATCTCGCCGACTCCGTTCGGGGGTCCGGCCTGATACGGGTATATTCCAACGCCTCGGCCATGGCCCTCTACCAGGGCAACCTGATCACGGTCCATCAGGACGAACGTATAGTCAAGCTGCGGGCCGACCAGGTTGTCGTTGCCGCAGGCGCCCAGGAATCGCCGCCCGTATTCCCCAACAACGACCTGCCGGGCATCATGCTCAGCAGCGGCGTTCTCCGCCTGACCAACCTATACGGCGTAAGCCCCGGGGCCCGGGGGACGGTATTTACGGACTGCGACGATGGGCTGGAAGCCGCCCTTCAACTGGTAAACGCCGGCGTTCCCGTGGCCGTCGTCGCCGATTCGCGCCCCGGCAGCGCTTCCTCCTCCGTCGAAGACCTTCGGGAACGGAATATTGCCCTGCTCCAGGGCTGGCGGGTCGTCAAGGCCGAGGGAGGCAAAAGGCTGAGCTCCGTACTCTTGGAGAATGCGAGCAACGGCGTGCTGCGGAACGTCGACTGCGATTTCCTATGCCTTGCCCTCAACCCCGAGCCCGTAACCGCCCTCCTGTCCCACGCCGACGCCAAGCTCTCCCATGACGAGCTCCTCGGGGCGAGGGTCCCCACGCAGCTCCCTGACTCCGTATACGCCGCCGGTGACGTCACCGGTTTCCGAGACGTGGAGATCAACCTGCTGCAGGGCCGCATAGCCGGACTCGAAGCTGCGTCGGCGGTCGGCAGTGTCGACGCAGGAGGAGGTCGAATTTCAGGTCTGAAGGCCGACCTCGATCGCATGGAAGCTGAATATCGGGAGGGCCTCTTCCCCTCCCTGTCACCCGGCACACTCGGCGACAGTTCTGGTCGCACCAAGAGATTTGTGTGCCTGTGTGAAGACGTGACCGATAAGGACGTCCGGCAAGCCATCGACGAGGGTTTCGCCGATGTGCAGTCCCTCAAGCGCTATAGCACCGTGTCCATGGGTCCGTGCCAAGGAAAGATGTGCCACAAGAGCTACACGGGCCTCGTCTCCGAGGTTACGGGTCGCAGCCTGGACGCGGTCGGCGGCACCACGCCCCGACCGCCCTTCCGCCCCACACCGCTGGGGGCAATTGCCGGCCCGGGGCACATGCCCTTCAGGATGACCCCCATCCATCACGCCCACGTGAGGGCCGGGGGGAAGATGGCCGAGGTCGGGCAGTGGAAGCGGCCCCACTCGTACCGAGACCCCACGGATGAAGTAGAAGCGGTACGCACTCGCGTCGGGATCATCGACGTCAGCACCCTCGGCAAGCTGGACGTGGTGGGAAAGGACGCGCCCGCGCTCCTGGACAGGGTCTACACCCATCACTTTTCCAACCTCCGGGTCGGGCGGGTCCGCTACGGCATCATCTGCTCCGATAGCGGAATAATTATGGATGACGGCACCGTCACCCGACTAGCCGACGACCACTACTACGTCACCACCGGCACGGGCAACATAGACGTGGTCGAAGAGTGGTTCCGGTGGTGGATGGTGGGGACGGGAATGCGCACCCACGTTGCCAACGTGACTCCGGGATTTGCCGCGGTCAACGTCGCCGGGCCCCGGGCCCGCGACACCCTCCAAAAGCTCACCGACGTAGACCTCTCCAGGGACAAGTTCCGCTACATGCGCAGCGCCCGGGGGGAGGTTGCCGGCGTACCGGCGCTGTTCCTGCGCGTCGGGTTCGTCGGGGAGACGGGGTGGGAGCTGCACTACCCCGCGGAGTTCGGCGAGCACGTGTGGGAGGCGCTCCTGGAAGCGGGCCGAGAGTTCGGGATTTCACCCTTCGGCGTGGAGGCCCAGCGGGTCCTCAGGCTGGAGAAGAAGCACCTGATCCCGGGCCACGACACCGACGTCATGTCCAACCCCCTGGAAGCCGACATGGAATGGGCCGTCAAGTTCGAAAAGGACGACTTCATAGGCCGTGAGGCCCTGAAGCAGGTCTCCGAGCGGGGTTACCGCAGCCGGATGGTGGGTTTCGTAATGGAGAACGGCGCCGTGCCGGAGGACGGCGCCCCCGTCCTGGAACATGGTTGGCCGGTGGGCAAGGTCACCAGCTCCCGGTTCAGTCCCTCCATAGGCAAGGGCTTCGGGCTGGCCTGGGTGCCCGACCGCCTCGCCGGCGACGGTCAGCTCATCGATATCTGGGCGTCGGGTGGCGTGGCCCCCGCCCGCGTGCGCCACGCCCCGGTATATGACCCCGATGGAATCCACCTCAGGGAGTAGCCAGGCTTTCATGGACGGAACCGCGACAACGCCCGCCAAGCTCACCGCGATGCACGCCGCCCATCGGGAGTTGGGCGCCGAGTTCATCTACCGGGACGGCTGGAAACTTCCCGCTCGATATTCCTCCACGGACGAGGAGGTCTCCCGGGCCATCGAGGTGGGCGGCGTCTTCGATATCAGCCCGATAGGCAAGCTTTCATTCCAGGGAGCCGACGTGCTCACCGACCTGCCCCGCGCCCTCGCCCTCCCCGAGTCCCTGGCCGTCGGCAGAGCCATCAGATGCCCCAGCCCCACGGCCAGCGAGGACAGCCGGGAGTCGGTCACCGTTGCTGCCCTCACCTACGACCAGGCGATGGTGCTCACTTCGCCCGGGTCCCGGGACTCCGTGGCCGCCGCCCTGCAAGACCTGTTGGAGGGCTATGCCCACATGATAGATATGACCTCGGGGTGGGCGGGCATAGGGGCGCTCGGTCCGCAGGTGGGAGATGCTCTCGCCAGGATCGTGGAGATTGACCTGGACCCCGATGTCTTGACCGACGGCGCATGCGCTCAGGCCAAGGCCGCCGAGGTGCACTCGCTAATTGTACGCGGCGACGTATCCGCGCACTACGCCTGCCAGTTATACGTGACCCGGGACTACGGAGAGTACGTGTGGGAAGCCCTGCTCCACGCCGGAAAGGGCATCGGGGTCGGGGCAATAGGCATAGAGGCGTTCGAGCGGATCTCGGGTGACAGCCCCGGCATACCCTGGTGAGGAGTTGAAGACGTGGACCCGCTGAAGTTCCTGCAAGACAACCCTACCCCTTCAGAGCTCCCCTTCCCGGAGGCCGAGTTCCAGGCCCGCATCGCCAGGGTGCGCTCTCTCATGGCCGAGGCCGGCATCGATACGCTCCTCGTCACCCACCTTCCCAACCTCTTCTACCTGACCGGGTACAACACCATCATCCCCAACCGCTACGCCTGCCTGGTCCTTCCCATCGACGGCGACCCCGTCATTCACATAGCCGACGTCGAGCTGGGTGCCGTGTTCGTCACCAGCTGGCTCCGAGACGTCGAGATCTACCACTACTACGACTCCGCCCGGGCCATGGACCTGCTCGCCGGAATCCTCCGCGGCCGGGGGCTGGAATCCCGGGCCATTGGGGTGGAGACGGGCGTCTCGGGGCTGCACGTAAACCAGCACCGACGCCTCACCGAGCTCCTGCCCAACGCCTCCTTCATCGACGCCTCTCGGCTGGTCTACCGCGTACGCGTGACCAAGTCCCCCGCCGAGATCGAATACATCCGGGAGGCGGGGCGGCTCACGGTCCTCGGGGTGGAGGCGGCGATGGCCGAGATAGCCCCCGGCAAGACGGACAACGACCTCTCCGCCGCCTGCCACGAGGCCATGATCCGCGCCGGCAGCGAGTATTTCACCAAGTGGCAGAACATCATGACCGGCCACAGGTCGGGGTTCCATCACTCCTTCCACGCCCGGTTCCCCATTGCTCCCGGAGACCTCGTCTACACGGAGCTGGGGGCGTCCTACAAGCGGTACGACGCTCTGATGATGCGCACCGCCTCCCTCGGCCCGCCCGACGAACTGACCGAAAGAATGGCCGAGGCCATGCTCCGCACCTTCGACGTACTGACCTCCAACATCAGGCCCGGCCGCACCTGCCACGACGTGGCCATGGAGGCGAAGAAGGCCGTCGGGCCGGTCGCCGAGGAGGCCTTTTTCATCGAGAACTTCGGCTATTCCGTCGGCATAGGGGTGCCTTCCATCTGGGGAGAGGACCTGATCTTCATCGCGGAGGGGGTGGACGAGCCCCTGCAGCCGGGCATGGTCTTCCACACCCCGCTCACCATCCACGTGCCGGGCAAGCGGGGAGTCGGGTTCAGCGAAACC
>JAAXHX010000252.1 GCA_012270635.1 Dehalococcoidia bacterium
CGGTATATCGCCTCTTCCAGCTCCTCCACCTTCTCCTGCGCCCCGAGAATCAGGGCCTCGAATTCCTTCAGTTCCGGCGTGACGTAACGCTCGCCGTTCACCAGGGTCTGCTTGCGTATGTATCCCGCCGGGACCTGGGACAGTTGAGACCTGCTCACCTCCACGTAGTAGCCGAACACCTTGTTGTAACCCACGCGCAGCGACTTGATGCCGGTCTTGCGGCGCTCGTCACGTTCTAAGGCCGCGATGAAACCCCTGGCTTCCGACGAGGCGTTCCTCATCTTGTCCAGCTCTGCGTCAAAGCCTGGGCGGACCACCCCTCCTCCCCCCACCGTCGTCGAGGGATCGTCCATCAGGGTACGGGATATGAGGTCGGCAACGTCGGTGCAGTCGGGCATGGAGTCCAGGGCCCAGGACACGCCATTCAGCCCAGCCTCCTGGATGGCCGCCTTGATCTCGGGGCCGAGCTCCAGGCCCCTCTTCAGGGCCATCAGCTCCTTGGGGTTGGCTATCCCCCGCTGCACCCTTACCGACGTGCGCTCCACGTCCCCCACCTTGGACAGCAGTTTCATAACCCGGGCCCGGCACACTCCGTCGGCGTAGAAGTCCTGCACCGAGTCCAGCCTCCGGTCCAGGGCCTCCAGGTCGAGCAGGGGTTGTCCAATCCACTCCTTGAGGAGTCGGGCGCCCATGGGCGTGCTGGTCCGGTCCAGCACCCAGAGGAGAGAGCCTTCCACCTCGTCGCGCCAGGCGCTGCGGAACAGCTCCAGGTTGCGCCGGGTCTGGGCGTCCAGGACGACCGCCTTGTCCAGAGAATAGGTTGAAGGGCCGGCCAGGACCCCCGCCGCCGTCTTCTGGGTCTCCCTCAAGTAGTCGACCAGACCTCCCGCGGCCCGAACGGCTAGCGGCAGGTCCTCGCACCCGAATGCCTCGAGGCTCGTCACGGCGAAGTGCTCCAGCAGGACCCGCTCGGCCTCATCGCCGTCCGAGGCTGAGGGGCCGGCGCGGGTCACGGGGGCCGGGGGCCACGTCGTTTCGGGGGTGAGGCCTTCCGGCAAGAGCAGCTCAGACGGGGCGAGTCGGTCCAGCTCGGGGGCGAGGGCCGGTCCGGGAAGCTGGGCAACCCGGAACTCGCCGGTGCTGATGTCGGCGTAGGCTATCCCGGCCTCGGGACCGTCCTTGACCACGGAGACCAGGTAATTGTTCTTCTTGTGGTCCAGGATCTCCGGCTCAACGACGGTGCCGGGAGTGACTACCCGGACCACCTCTCGCTCCACCAAGCCCCGGGCGAGGCTTGCATCCCCCACCTGCTCGCAGATGGCGACCTTGTACCCGCGGTTGACCAGTTTCGCCAGGTAGCCGTCCAGGGCGTGGTGGGGAACCCCAGCCATCGGGAACCGCTTTCCGCGGCCCATCTCCCTGGACGTCAGCGTGATCGCTAGCTCCTTGGAGACGATGCGGGCGTCCTCGTCGAAGGTCTCGTAGAAATCGCCCAGGCGGAAGAAGACCAGTACGTCGGGGTACTGCCGCTTGATGCTGAGGTATTGCCGGCGGATGGGTGTGGCTGCCACGAGGATTCCTCTTGGCTATTTTACCCGGAAAGCCCCTTGCCACAAGGGAACCCCGCCGGCCGGATCTTGCCCGGGCTAGGTCAAACGGTCGGCGGAGGAAACCGTGAGGCCCAGAAGGTCACTACTTGTTTTCTCTGAAAAATGCGGTGATGAACAAGGCGCATCCCAGAGAGAAAGTAAGGCTAGCGCCGGTGCCAAAGAAGTCTCGGGCAAGAAGGCTGTGCGTTGCAAACAGAAAGCTGCCAAGGAGGAAGACTATCCAGCCTGCAAGCTCTAATCGCCGTTGCATTGCGGGCCTAGCCCACAACTGCCGCCAATTTGACCACCCTGGCCCGGGCCCCGTTCCTGGGCACGACGTCCGACGGGGGCCGGTTGAGGCTCTGCACCAGAGTGTCGGTATGAGGAATGGCAAGCTGGATGAAGCCGGTGGGGACGTATTCGCAGATCTGGGCCACCGCCGCCAGGGCGCCCGACCGCGTAATCACCTCAATCTCGTCGCCATCGCTTATTCCCGATGACGCGGCATCGTCCTCGTTGACCATCGCCCTGGTGCGGCCATCTAGGTCAACCACGCCCTTTATCTCCCGCAGGACCCCGGTGAACACGAAGAGCGGGTAGTCGGGGTCCGCGGTTACGGCGTGGGGAGCTGCATCGATGGCCTGGAGCCGACCCCTGCCCCTCACGATGCCGTCTGCATGGAGGACGGGCGTGCCGGGGTGGGAGGCGTCGGGGCAGGGCCACTGGAGGCCGACCACGCCCAGCCGGTCGTAACTGATCCCTCCATAGGCAGGGACCAGGGAGCTTATCTCTTCCATCACCTTGGCCGGGCCTTCGAAGTCGAACCCCGGGACTCCCATCCTAGAAGCAATCCCCGCAACAACCTCCGACACCGTTCTAGCCTCCCCGACCCGCTCGACCACCCTGTTCACCCTCTGCACCCGGCGTTCGGCGTTGGTAAAGGTCCCGTCCTTCTCGGCAAAGCTGGCGGCGGGCAGGACCACGTCGGCGGCCCGGGCCGTATCGGAGAAGAAGAGGTCGTGAACGACCAGGAAGTCCAGGGAGGATAGGGCGCTGGTGTCGATGTCCGGGGCCTCGCTTTGGCTGTCCAGAGAGAGGAACAGCGCTCTCAAACCGTTCTCTCCCCTCCTATGAGTCATTTGGCTATAGCTGAGGCCGTTACCCGAGGGAAGCTCTGCACCCCAACCCCGCGCGAAAGCTCCGGCGCCGTCTTCCAGCGACGCGTGGCCGGGGAGCATGGACGGGACGCATCCCATATCGGTGGCGCCCTGGCTGTTGGCGTCGGACCTCAGCGGGTTCACCCCCGCCGATGCCTTGCCCACGTTCCCGGTGATCAAACCCAGGTTTGCCGCGGCCCCCGCAATGGCCGGACCCGGCTCCACAGACCGGGAGGCGCTGAAGAAGAGGGCCGCGGGCTTCATGCTTGCGTAGGCCCGCGCCGCCCGGAGCAGCAGGTCCTGCTCCACTCCCGTGATGGCGGCCAGGCTCTCGAGGGTGGAGCCTTGCAGGGAAGCAGCCAGGGCGTCGATGCCCTCGCATTGCGAATCGATGAACTCCTGGTCCTGGATACCCTCATCCAATATGACCTTTGCCAGGGCGGCCAAGACGGCGACGCCGGCCCCCGGCACGGGGCGCAGCCACATAGTCGCCATCAGTGCGAGCTCGGTCTCAACGGGATCGATGACTATGAGGGTCGCGCCCCGGTTGACGGCTTCCTTGACTTGAATGGCGGCCACGGGGTGGTCCCAGGTCATGTCACTGCCGTAGACCAGGATGCAACGGGCGTCCCTCATCTCCCGGAAGCCGTTGGTCATGGCGCCGACGCCCAGGGCGTCGCTCAGGGTTGAAACGCTCTCGGCATCGCACGTGGAGTCGGGGTGGTCGATGCTGTTGGAGCTCATCGCCACCCGGGTGAACTTCTGGAGCAGGTAGTTCTCTTCGTTGGTGGCCCGGGGCGAAGCCACCGCCCCGAAGGCGGGCCCCTTGTGCTCGGCGAGCTGGCCGGAGATCAGGTCAAGGGCCTCGTCCCAGGTCGCTTCAACAAGCTCTCCACCCTTCCTGACGTAGGGTGTCGATATCCGGTCTTCGTTGTGGACGAACTTGTACCCGAACTTCCCCTTGCCGCAAGAGTTGCCCTGATTAACGGGGCCGCTCAGGTCTGCAATGGAGCGTATCACCCTGCCCTTCTTCACCAGCAACTCAAGCTGGCACCCGACGCTGCAATGGGAGCAGATCGTGGTGACCGATTTCTCCGGTGCGCCGGACCACTTGTGGTCCTTCTCGGTGATCGCGCCCACGGGGCAGACGTCTACGCATGCGCCGCAGAAGGTGCAGCCGGAGTCGGACAGGGAACCGCCTAGGGAAGTCCCAATGAGCGTCCGGTCGCCGCGCTCGATGAAGGTGATGGCGTTGGCGCCCTCGATCTCGTTGCAGGCCCTGACGCAGCGTCCGCAGACGATGCACAGGTTCATATCATGGTCGATAAGGGGATTGGAGGTGTCCAGGGGCACGTGCCGGTACTCGTAGGGCAGGTCCGAGTCCTTCATCTGCAGGTGGTAGACCACGTCCTGGAGCTCGCATCGCTCGTTTTGCGGACAGAGGACGCAGCGGTCTACGACGTTAGCGTGGCGCAGGCAGATGTCCTGGGGCCCGCAGTGGTCGATGCGGGGGCAGGTCAGGCAGCCGTGGGGATGCTCCGACAGGATCATGTCCATGATGTTGCGTCGGATCCCGTCGATCGCCCTGCCCTTAGTGGTCACCACCATGCCTTCCATGACCCCCGTGGTACAGGACGCCGGCGTGCCGCGCATCCTTTCGACCTGGACCACGCACATGCGGCAGGCGCCGAAGGCCTTCAGGGTCGGGTGCCAGCAGAGATAGGGGATGTAGATTCCCGCCTCCCGCGCGGCCTCGATGATCGTCTGGCCCTTCCTGGCCTTGATCTCCCGTCCGTCCACGGTAAGCGTTATCTCGTCCACTGCTGTTCCTCTAACCGGGCGTGCCCAGGGCCGGGCACCGGCCCGCAGGGCACACCTTGTCGATGATATGGGCGTTCAACTCGCTCTCGAAATACTTTACTGCCGACTTAATCGGATTCACTGAAAGTTGGCCGTGGCCGCACAGGGAGGTGAGCAGGGTGTCGCCCATAGCGAGCATCCTGTCCACGTCGCCTTCCTTCGCGCGACCCTCGGTCATGGTCTGGAACATCTCCAGGATGTGCCTGGTGCCGAGCCGGCAGGGAAAGCACTTGCCACACGACTCCTCGTTGTTGAAGTCCGCCAGGATGGAGGCCATCTCCACGGGGCACGAGCTTTCGTCGCCGACAATTATCCCCCCCGACCCCAGGATCGCGCCCCGGCCCGCCATCTCATCGAAATCGAGGGTTACGTCCACCTCCGAAGGGCCCAGAAACCCGCCCAGCGGGCCCCCGGTCTGGAGCAGTTTGATCTCCTTGCCCGGGCTCACGCCCCCGGCAACATCGTCGATGACCTGCCGAAGGGTCAGCCCAAAGGGAACCTCCGCCATCTGGGGTCTGGCGACGTTGCCGGTCAGACACACAATGGCCGTGCCCTTGCTTCTCTCCGTCCCGATTCCCGCGTACCAGTCCCCACCCTGCCTGAGGATCTCCGGCACGTAGGCATAGGTCTTCACGTTGTTGATGTTGCTCGGCTTGCCCCAGAGGCCGACCTGGGCAGGGAAGGGTGGCCTGTACCTGGGCATCGCCCGCTTCCCCTCTATGGCCTCCATCAGGGCGGTCTCCTCACCCGACACGTAGGACTCGCCGGTCAGAGAGACCGCTATATCGAAGTCGAATTCCGTTCCCAGGATGTTCTTGCCCAGCAGCCCGTCTTCATACGCCTGGTCTATCGCCCTCTGGGTGGCACGTATGACGTCCCGGTGGACGCACCGGATGAAAACGTATCCCTTGCTGGCAGCCGTTGCATAGCCCGCGATTGTCATACCTTCGAGGACGGTGTGGGGATCGCTTTCCAGCAGGCCCTTGTCGTTGTAGGCGCCGGGGTCGCCTTCCTCGGCATTGCAGAGGATGTACTTGGTCGGCCCCGGGGCCCCGGCCAGGAATCTCCACTTCATCGCCGCTGGGAACGCCGCCCCTCCCCTCCCCCTCAGCCCCGACTTCAGCACTTCCTCGATCACCTCCGGCGGGGTCATGTCCGAAAGGCACCTATCGAGGCCGGAGTAGCCGCCATTGGCTATGTACTGGTCGATGTCCGAGGGGTCGATGGCGCCGCAGTTGCGCATAGCAACCCTGACTTGGGGTTTGAGGTCGGGAAGGTCGAAGAGCCTGGGAAGACCGTCCACCGACCCTTCGTCTCGCACGGCTAGGGCCAGGTCGGGCCTCGGGTCTCCCCCGACCAGGTAGTCCTTGACGAGGGTCTCGGCAATTACGGGAGAGACGTTGGCGTAGGTGATGCGAGGTCTGCCGGGGGCTATTATGTCGACCAGAACCTCGGCGTAGCACAGGCCTATGCAGCCGACCCGGTGTACCCGCGCCTCGACGCCGCTCTCGGCAATGGTCCTTTCGAAAGCCTCCACCACCTGCAGGCCGCCCGCCGCCCGACCGCAAGTCGCCGTTCCCACCATGATGCGGGCCGGGCTGCCCTTCATCAGGGCGTCCCAGCCGGAGTCGGCTCGCTGCCTGAGCTGCTTGTAGGCTTCCGTCATCCTGCTGTCAAGCTCCGGCTACTCTCACCGAGCGCTCTTTACGAGCTCGATGGCGGCCTCGGGGGTGAGGTCTCCATAGATCATATCATCCACTACGACTACGGGACCGTGGGCGCAGGCGGCGGCGCAGGACGAACGCTTCCAGGTGAACTCCCCGTCTTCCGTGGTGCCCTCATCTCCCATTGCCAGCTCCCTCTTCACTGCGGAGATCACTTCGGCTGCGCCCCGAACGTGGCAGGACGGACCCCAGCACACCTCCACAGTGTGAACGCCGGGAGGGGTGAAGCGGAAGTGGGTGTAGAAAGTAGCAACGCCGAAAACATCGTTGACGGAGGCGTCGGTGTAGTCGGCGATGAGGGGGATGGACTCGGGGGGGAGGAACCCGAACTCTTCCTGGACGTGGATCAGGGACGATAGAACGGTGACTTCCTCTTTGACCTGTCGATCAAGGGCCTGGGTGACTCTATCTTTCGTAGAGGCCGTTGGCGTCATGGGAGGTGGGGATATGTCCAGGGACGGGCGTTGCGCCTATTATGCCCTACCCGTGCCCCCCGTTCAAGCGTGGGCGGCGTTTGGTCGGGGCCAGCCCGTCACACGACATTCGATTTAGGGTATCGTCGCATATCCAGCAGAGCGCCCCACTGGGTTTGAACTCCAGAGGCGGATTCGGCGAACTCAGTTGCCTGGTCGGGTTGAGGCACGAGGAAAAAGGCGACGTTTTGAGCACGAAACACGTATACCGACTCCGCGGCCGTTTCCCGTATCAACTTACTTGCCGTCTCCCTAATGAATGGGGCTCGGGGTATGCGGGGCATGTGTTGATAAACGAGCAGAGAATGACCAGCTGAGAATAGCTGCGAGACTTCGTGCAGGAAGAGGTACTTGGAGGAGCCCTTCCGTCCATACGGGACCGACTTGACCTCGAGCCCGTTGTCCGGGTCGAAGAAGACCAGATCTTTCCCGCGTGAGAATTCAAGAAGTCCGTTGAAGTAATTGCGGCGCTCATCGGAACCGTCGGTCAACGGGTGAGAATAGAAGCCGGCATTTGGCAGCAGACCGCTTTTCTCTACAACCCCTGTGCTGCGTTCGTTTCGGCACACCACTGCCGAACGAAGGCAGTCAAACAAGGAAGAGTCGATGGCCCGGTACTCTTCAGGCTTCAATAAATAGCTCAGGTGGTGTCCGTCCTTGCTGCCATCGTTTGCGGTCAGCATCCAACAGATCACGGCGCCGACCTTTCCGCAGCGACTCAACCGACGAAGCAGACCGTACTTGATATAGTCGTTTTCGTCGCCGAAGTACTGGTTTTTCACCTCTCCTCAACCCTCAACCCGGATACTAATTGCACTGCCCTTTGGACGCTCTTCGGCATTCCTAACCGAGACGCCGCCCGGCGTTTTAGAGGCTACGTCGTCTGGTCTTCCAGGACCATCTTGGCAATCCGTTGGCCCAGGCGCACGGAGTAGTTCGTCCCCCGGTCCTCGGGGTAGATCTGGGTGGTGTTGGCAAGGTACAGGCCGTCGATGGGGGTGCGGTGCGCCGGTATCTTCTCACCGTAGTTGGTGGTCACTATGGGCTGCGCCGCCTCCTCCCGATGGTAGTGGTACTCCTCTATCCAGGACTCTTCGAAGTCGGGGTTGAGGCGTTTCAGGTGGGGCAGGTACTCGGCCATGAGCTCTTCCCGGCTCATCGAATACATGGGGCTCTCCTTGCCCAGGTAGTTGCTCAGGTAGACGAGGTGCTTGCCGCCATAGTGGGACTTGTCGATGAAGTTGGTGTGCTCTATCACGGCGAGGAAGGGAGTCTCGTACCCGCTGATGTTCATCCAGTATATGTGGGAGATGGGCCTGTTCAACACCATAACCACCAATATGGCGGCATGGTACTTGATCCTCTGCAACGTCTCCCTGTACTCGGCCGGGAGCTCGGGCACGAGTCGGGGGAAAACGTACGAAGGTGTAGTGGATATGACGAGATCGAACTCCTCGTAGGCATCCCCACCCCCCGGCTTCCGAATCTCCAGCCCCGTCGCCCGGTTGTCCTCAACCCTGACCCGGGTCACGGGGGTGGAGAGGTGCACTTCACCGCCCATCCCCTCGATCCGCTCCGCCAGGACTTCGAAGACCTCCCCGAAGCTGCCCATGGGGTATCCCAGCTTCTCCTTCTGCATGCCCTTGTCTCGGGAGGCGACCCTCAGGTAGATCTTCCCCCAGAGCCAGGCCATGCTCACGTCGTCGGCACTGGCCCCGAACTTACCCCGCAGAAGGGGGCCCCAGACCACGTCGTAGGCCTGCCGTCCCGCCCACTTTATTATCCACTCCCTCGCCGTGACGCCTTCGAACTTTCTCCAGTTGCTCGTCTTCTGCAGGTAGAGGGTGACCAGTCCCAGGCGGACCCTGTTGATGAGGCTCAGAGGCTTGAACCGGAGCAGGTCCATGGGCGTGACGAAATTGTAGATGTCGCCGTCGTGGTAGAAGCCGACCTTGGACTCGATCCAGGCCAGCTTTTCGCCCAGGCCCAGCTCGTGGATCAGGTTGACCATGTAGGTGTCGCTCTTGAAGAGGTGATGGTAGCCCCGCTCCAGGCGGCCGTTACCCACGTCGAAGGTCGAGGCCTGGCCCCCCACGAAAGGAGCGGCTTCGTACACCTTCACGGACTGCCCCTGCTTGAGCAGTTCGTAGGCTGCGGCCAGGCCCGCGGCCCCCGCCCCTATGATTCCTATTTTCACTCCTTGCGGTCTCCCTCCACGGATATCTGTCCCCCCGCGCCGGCGCCTGCCGCCGCCGGGCCGCCTCTCACCAGCTCCTTCAGGGAGCGATGCTCGAACCACAGGTACATTATGCCCGCTATGACCACCGGCAACCACAACACTACGTGCAGGGTGGCAGCATAGGCCACCGAGGTCTCGGGGTTGTAACCGAAGGAGACCAGGGTGACCTTTATGGCCCATTCGAAGGTGCCGACGTTGCCGGGGGCCGCGGGCAGGGCTCCCACGAGGTTAGACGTAGCCGTCACCACCATCGCCAGGGCAAAGGAGACGTCAAAACTGTCGAAGGACAGGGTGATCAGGTAGTACATCAGGCACTCCATGATCCACACGGGGAGGGAGAGGACGAAGAT
>JAAXHX010000253.1 GCA_012270635.1 Dehalococcoidia bacterium
CGACCCCCTGCACCCCATGCAGGTGCGCTACCGGACTGCGCCACGCCCCGACGGAGCGTTAGCTTAGCATGAAGGGCAACGGGCATTCAAGGCGAGGGTAACGCCTACAGAGGGAGAGGAGGGGGTTAGGCGCGCGCCGAGACGTCAGCTTGGAGCGTCTCGATGACGGAGTTCAGGGGCAGGGGGCCCTTGTCTTCGCCTGCGCGGGTGCGGACTGAAAGGGTGTCGGCGGAGACCTCTTTGTCGCCGACTATGAGCATGTATGGGACCTTGTTGAGCTGGGCGTCGCGGATCTTCCGGTTCATGCGCTCGCCGCGGTCGTCGACTTCGACTCTCAGGCCGGTTGCCGTCATCCGGGCGGCAGCGGATCGAGCATATTCGACGTGACGGTCGGTGATGGGAATTATCGAGGCCTGGGTCGGGGCCAGCCAGACGGGGAAGGCGCCGCCGTAGTGCTCGATGAGTACGCCCATGAAGCGTTCCATGGAGCCGAGGATGGCCCGGTGGACCATGTAGGGCCGGTGCTCACGGCCGTCCTCGCCGATGTAGGAAAGGTCAAAGCGTCGGGGAAGGTTGAAGTCGAACTGGACGGTGGTGCACTGCCAGTCCCGACCGATGGCATCCTGGATTTTGACGTCGATCTTGGGGCCGTAGAATGCGCCACCGCCGCTGTCGACTCGGTAGTCGAGGCCCATGTCCTCCAGGGTGTTGCGAAGGGCGGCGGTGGCGGTGTCCCATTCTGTGAGTTCACCGACGTATTTCTCGGGGCGGTCGGAGAGGAACACCTGGTAGTCGCTGAACCCAAAGGCGCCGAGAAGGCGAAAGGTGAGGTCGAGGACGCCGCGGACCTCGGCTTCCAGCTGGTCGGGGCGGCAGAAGATATGGGCGTCGTCCTGGGTGAAGCCCCGGACGCGGAGCAGTCCGTGAAGGACGCCCGTCCTTTCGTAGCGGTAGACGGTGCCCAGCTCCGCGAGGCGCATGGGCAATTCTCGGTAACTGCGCAAAGAAGAGCGGTACATGAGGATGTGGAAGGGGCAGTTCATGGGCTTGAGGTAGTAGTCCTGCTCGTCGATTTGAAGGGGGGCGTACATGTTTTCGCTGTAGAACTGCAGGTGGCCGCTGGTCTCCCAAAGGCGGGACTTGCCGATGTGAGGGGAGTAGACCAGGGAGTAACCGGAGTCCAGGTGGAGCTCCCGCCAGAAGTCCTCGACGAGGCTCCGGACCCTGGCCCCTTTGGGATGCCAGCAGATGAGGCCCGCGCCAAGTTCGTTGTGGACGGTGAAGAGACCCAGCTCCCGACCCAGCTTCCGGTGATCCCGCCTGGAGGCCTCTTCGAGACGGTGCAGGTAGACGCCGAGGGCGTCCTGGGACTCGAAAGCGGTGCCGTAGATGCGCTGGAGCATCGGCCGGTTTTCATCGCCTCGCCAATAGGCTCCAGCGACGCTGAGGAGCTTGAACGCGGGCACCTGGCCCGTGGACTCGACGTGAGGGCCGTTGCAGAGGTCGGAGAAACCGCCGTGGGTATACACCCCCAGGCTATCGTCCTTGATGGCGTCGATGATTTCGAGCTTGAAGGGCTGGTCTCGGAACAGGTCCTTGGCGTCGGGGCGGGGGACCTGGGTGCGCTGGAAGGGAAGGTCGGCGGCGATGGTCTCGGCCATCCTCTTCTCGATGGCGGGGAGGTCGTCGTCGGTAAGGGGGCGCGGCAACTGGAAGTCGTAGTAGAACCCGTCCTCAGTGGGGGGCCCGATGGCGAACCTGGCCTCGGGGAAGATGGAGCGGACGGCTTCGGCCATGATGTGGGAGGCGGAATGGCGGATGCACTCGCGGCGAAGGGCGAGGGCGTTGTCTTCGGTCGGGCCCTTACGGGCCTCCAGGGCATACTCTATGCCGCTGGGGTCTGTGATGTCGGCAGGCACTGAAGGGCACTCCTGGATACTTTACTTCCCGCCTCGGGCGGCGGGGCGTATATCATACACGATGGGGGGAGGGGGCCACTTCCTTTGCAAATGCGTCCGCATCTATCTGACGCTGCTTTACGTACAGCACTTTAACAAGGAAGTACAGCGTCAAAACGGAATCAACGAGGATGCCGAGAGCGAACAACAACATCACGCCTTCAAAAGTTACATCCCATGTACCGGAGACATAGAGTAAGAATGCAACGAGATAGACCGTTCCATTAGTTAAGAAGGCTTGATAGGCAAGATATTTCGTCTTTCCGATTCCGTAGAATACGCTGTCCGTCACGGCGTTAAATGAAAAGAGGACATAGGGTACAAACAGGATGCTGAATGTAGTAGTGGCCCATCTTACAGACTCTTCATTGCTGGTCAAGACTCTTGCAAAGCTCGGCAGAGTGGGCGTTACTGCGATCCACACAAGCATCATTAACGCTGTGATTATCACAGAGCTGCGCCAAAGCACTTTCACTCGCTGTAGGTCGCTGGATGCATTGGCGGTCATGGCCTTAGCCGAATCGGCGAGGGCCAAGACCGGCACCAGCATAAAGCTCCAGAATATCTGTATAGCTACGTAATATCCTCCAATCTCGGCGGATCCTATTGTGTTGACGATGCGTATGATCATAAAGAAGTAGGCGACGTTTCGGATCAGACTGTCGATCCCGCTGCCTAGTCCTACACGGAAATACTCACGGATATCGATGAAGGTTGGGAAGGTTACGAGGTCTCTAGGCCGGACATTTTTGGCTGTAAGCAATAGGAGTAGCCCGACAAGGAAAAGCCCTACACTGGCCAAAAGCGTGGACCAACCAACTCCGACTGTAGACGCCTCTAACGAGAACCCATGACCACCAAAAAACAGGCTGTCAAGCGCGAACCTTAGCGCAACGTTTACTATTGCCATAATAAGGACGAGCCGCCTGAGTCCGAGAGCTTCAAACAGGACGATGATGGCGGCAGCGAGCAGGGTAAATGGGACACTAAATATGCTTATGCTCAGAAATGACCGCGTTTGTGTCTGAATGTCTGGCGAAGTTCCTATAAGGGTGATGAAAGCATCGCGAAACAGGAAAACGCCTACGGAGAATACAAGGGCAACAGTGAATATAAAGACTAATACGCTCTTGGCCCTATCAATTTGTATCGTGGCGCCGTTGCGTATCTGCGAACCTATGAAAAAGAAAATCGCAAGGACAGTCGCCTCTTGAAAAACCTCGACAGCGAGGCCCACAAACTGCCATTGCGATACTATTGCTAGACTTCCGGTATCCGGCAACTCGTTTCCAATCAACCGAACCCGGTATAGCTGATATACGTTTGGAAGACCCAGGAACAGGAGTATGAAAACGAACAACCTCCAGTTCCATTGTTTGAGATGATATTTTATTTCATCAACCATCTTCCGCCCTTAACTTCACATTTGCGCCCCCGTTTCATTGAAGGACAAAGCGCCCGATCTTAACTGGAATAGGCTTGGGCCTATTCCTACGTACCTCTCGCCTTCTTCCAGAGGTAGCGGGCGGCGTCCAGGGCGACGATTGTGTAAAGGGCGTCGACTATCGGGAAATAGATGATGTGAGAGGTGACGGCCTCGCCGGTCTCGCTGTCGGGGTTGAAGTTCCAGAACCACTCCCAGAAGAAGAGCATGGCCAGGGCTATGGTCGCGTAGCAGAATACAGTGGCCCAAATGGACTCGGTGGCGGGGGTGTCGGGGGCGCTGGCGGCCCGTCTTCGAAGAAAGCCCATGCCGAGGGCCAGCAGGACGCCGGCGGCCATGAAGTGGTTCATGATCTCCCAGACGGGATATTCGGGGGAGCCATCGTGGTAGACGGGAGTGAGGATGAGGTTGAAGAAGACCGCAAGGGCGGTCAGGCCGAGGTATAGGGCCAAAAACCGTTTCAAGATGTGCATTGTAGGCGACGCCTCCTTGGGTCGATAGGACTCGGGGGATTATACAAGGAAATAGGTTCCCGCCCACCCACCCTGTTATTTGATTGTAGGAGATGCCGCCTGACGGCATCTCCTACAATCGTTGTTCAAGGGGGATCCCATTCGGTCCTCCCATTTTGTGAGACATGGCTTGTTCTGCCGCGCCGTGTTCAATACACTTACGCCGTTTGGATGAGTTTCGGGGCGGGCGTGGAATTAGAGGAGCCCGAGCGTCGACGGTTGAATGGAGTGAAGGGACATGACAGTGGACCGGGTTAAGGAGCATATCGAAGCGGCGAAGATCGAGTCGGGGAGGCTGGAGTCCCGGCTGAGGGCCATGTCCCCCGAGGACCTTGCCCGGGCCAGCGCCTGCGACCGGTGGCAGGTGAGGGACGTGATCGCCCATCTCACGTTCGTGGTCCAGTTCCAGAGGAACATGATGGCCCGAGGCTTGGCCGGCGACGCCACCATGCCCGGTGGCGCCCGTCGACGCCAGGCGCCCGATGCGCCGCCGATGTCGGAGGTGATTGCCCAGGGCACCGTCTCGCTGCGGGAGAAGCTGGGGAACGGGCTCCTGGACGCCTTCCACCAGAACTACCAGGAAGCGTTCGAGCTGGTCGACTCCCTGGACCCCAACGACTACGGCAAGCTGTGCTGGCACCCTTGGGGGCCGATGACGGTGGCCGACTTTATAGACCTGGTGGTGAATGAGCTGGCTATCCACGGCTGGGACGCCCTTTCTCCACTGGACTCCGACTACCACATCGACGAGGCGGCGCTGCCGGCGACGCTGGCCATCGGGGGGAAGACACTGGCACGGATGGCCCCGTCGGGGCCGGCGCGGTTCAGGTTCGAGCTGACCGACGGGGGCGTCATGCCCGACCTCATTGTCGGGGAGAAGGCCCCGGAGGAGCCCAGTGCGACGCTGCGCTGTAACAGCGAGGCGTTGACGCTGATTGCCTGCGGTCGATTGAAGATGGAAGATGCGATGGCGTCGGGGCGGGTGGTGGTGTCGGGGGACGAGGCGCTGGCCCGGGAGTTGGGTCGGGGGCTTACGGGGCTTTAAGGAACACTGCCCTGACCACCGGG
>JAAXHX010000254.1 GCA_012270635.1 Dehalococcoidia bacterium
ATCCCTGTCCCAATCGGCGTTCATCAGAGTCCAACCAGCAAACAGGAGGACCTCGTATGAAGCTAGAAAACCTGACCTATAGGAAGCACGGGCGCGGTAAGCTGACCCTCGTCGCCCTGGGGCTCGCCCTGGTGGTGCTGCTTGTGGCGGCAGCCTGCGGCGCCACCGCGACGGCCACCCCGGAGCCCTCCGACCCCGAGCCCTCTCAGCCCGAGCCCACGGAGGCGCCCGCGCCCACCGCGATGCCGGACGCCACCGCCGCGCCCCAGCCCACGGCCGCGCCTGGCGCCACCGCCGCGCCCCAGCCCACGGCCACCCCGGTGCCGCCGCCCCCCGGACCCCGGGCCATGTCCGAATGGACCGTGGACAACCCGGCGACCCTGGAGGAGATAGAGGCAGCCTTGGAACCTCACCGGGGCGGTTCCCTGGTATTCGCCACCTGGGGCGGCGCTTACGAGGCGGCCCAGAACCTGGCCTACATGGTCCCCTTCCAGGAGCAGTTCGGCGTCGAAATAGTCACCGACACCATGCAGTACGCCAAGGTTCGGGCCCAAGTCGAGACCGGCAACCTCCAGTGGCACGTGATGGACTTCGGCGGCCAAGCCGCCTGGCAACACTCCGTCGACGGCTGGCTGGAAGAGCTCGACTTCTCCATCATCGATAACCGCGACTTCCTCGAGGCCGGCAGGTCGCCCCACTTCGGCGGCGGCGGCATCACATGGTCCAACGTCGTAGCCTACAGCCTCGAATCCGTCGACGAGTTCTGGGGCGGCAGGCATCCGACGACCATGGCCGACGTGTTCGACTGGGACAACTTCCCCGGCGAACGCTCCCTCGCCTCCCCCGAATGGAGTTGGAAGACCAGCCTTCGATTCGCCCTCCTCTCCCGCTACCCCGAGGACCTGGAGACCAGCGAAGGGCGAGCCAAGTATCCCATCCTGTCCGACGAGCAGATCGACGAGGCGTACGAGATCCTGGACGAGATCGGGCCCCAGATCAAGTTCTGGTGGAGCGCCGGCGTGGACTGTCCCTCCGGGCTGATATCCCGGGAGATCGACTTCTGCACCGCCTGGAACGGTCGGATCTTCGACGCCCAGGTCAAGGAGGGTGAGCCCATCACCATCTGCTGGTCCTGCGGCCACATGATCAACACCGACTCCTGGGGCGCCCCAAGGGGCCTCGCAGAAGCGGACCCCAACACCTTCGAGTTGGCCCAGTTGTTCATGGCCTGGACCTCCTTCCCGGAGAGGAATGCGGAGGTGTCCAAGCACATCAGCTACGGCCCCATGAATCTGGCCGCCGTGCCCATCCTGGATGGCCCGGAGTTCGACGAGGTCAGGGATCATCTTCCCACCTCGTCTTCCAACGTCGGCTACGCCCTCATCGAGGACGAAAACCACGATGGACAGATAGGCGACGTCATGGGCGAGCGCTGGGTCGAGTGGCAGCAGTCCCTCACCAACTAGCCCCGCTTAGACCAGGATAGGGATACAAAGGGGGCCCCCGGCGACGCCGGGGGCCCCTCGACTTTCATGGCTTCGGACGCTGCTTTTGGCTCCTCTCAGCGGTTCTGCGGCCATTTTCCACGCTTATGGGCACGGGGCCCGGTTGATAAACCCTTCCCTTTCTGTCAAAATCAGTTCAAAACCCAATGCATTAACACAGCCCCGCCGGGGAGGGGCCCAGAGGGCCGGGGGCCGGCGAGGCTGGAACATCCGAATCTGAAGCTTGCGAAGTAGGTGGCGGTCTACGGACCGTCCCTTTGCTTTCAGGGAGCCTCCCCGGCCCATGATCGAACAGGTGAAACGGCAGACAGGCCCCTCCCCATCGCCGGTGGAGGAGATCAGGTCACGCCTCCACCGGGGGGAGCTTCCCCAGGCGGTCACCGCCCTGGAGGCCCTGCAGCCGACGGAAAGGGCGTCGGTCCTCTTTCAGATCGACTCCCGGTCCCGGCAGCTCCTCTTCTCGGGCCTGACCCACGAGGCCGCGGGCCGCGTCCTCTCCGTCCTGGACGTGGAGGACGCCCTGGAGATCATCCGGGGCGCCGACCCCGTCCTCGCGGCCCTCTGGCTCGAGCACGCCGAGACCACGGCCGCGGCCCAGATCGTCCGCAGCTTCCCCCCCTCCTTCGCCAAGAAGGTCATGGACGCCTTCTCCAGCCCCGAGACCATCATCCCCCTCATCGAGCAGTCCGAGAGCACCGCCGGCGCCCTCATGACCCCCGAGTTCATCGCCTTCAAGGAGTGGATGTCCGTCTCCGAGGCCCTGGCCTGGCTCAGGAGCAATGCCGCCGACACCCAGATCGCCGACCGCGTCTACGTCGTCGACATGTGGGACCGTCTCACCGGCGCCGCCTCCATGAGCCGCCTCGTCATGTCCGACCCCGCCTCTCCCATGCGGGACGTGATGGACTCCCGGCCCATCTACGTCGCTCCCGGCACCCGCCAGGACGAATGCGCCCGGCTCATGCTCCGCCACAACCTCCCCAGCGTCCCCGTCACCGACGAGCACAGCACTCTCCTCGGCGCCATCTCCATGAAGCAGGCCGTGGGCGCCGTGGAGGAGAAGACCTCCAAGGACATGTACAGGCTGGCGGCCCTGTCCCAGCCGGAGAGGCTGGGGACCTCCCTGTCCACCTCCGTGAGAAACCGGCTCCCCTGGCTGGTCCTCAACTTGGTCACCATCGGCATCGGGGCGGTGGTCATCAGCCTCTTCGAATCGACCATAGCCAAGATGGTGATCCTCGCCGCCTTCATCCCCGTGGTGGCCAGCCAGGGAGGGGTGGGGGGCGCCCAGACCATCACCCTCATGGTCAGGGGCTTCGCCCTGGGCGACATCAGCTTCCGGGACGCGAGAAAGGCCCTGGTCAAGGAGCTCATGCTGGGCGTGACCAACGGCCTAGCCCTGGGCGTAATGGTCGGGGCCGTGTCCTACGTCTGGAAGGACAGCGTCGTCCTGGGGTTGGCCCTGGGCATCGCCATGCTGGGGACCATGGTGATGGCCGGGCTCAGTGGGGTCGCCGTGCCCCTGGGCCTCAAGCTGTTCAGGATCGACCCCGCCGTCGCCTCCATGGTGTTCGTGACCACCATAACCGACATCTGCGGCTTCCTGCTGTTCCTGGGCATGGCCGGCATACTTCTCAAGGCCCTGGGCTAGGGGCCGGGCATCGAGAAGCCCCCGGGCCTGGCCTAGGGCGGGGACACCTGGACCTCTTCCCCCTCCACCCGGACCCGGTAGGTGGCGACGCTATCCTGGGCCGGCATCGTCAACGCCTCCCCCGTGGTCACGTCGAACTCCGCCCCGTGCCACGGGCATATCACCACGTTGCCCTCCACCTCTCCCTCGTCCAGCGGGCCCCCGGCGTGGGGGCACTCCGCGCCAAAGGCGAAGTACTCCCCGTTCACGTTGGCCACGGCCACGTCCTCGTCATCGACCTCCACCAGAACCATCTGTCCCGGCTCGATGTCCGAGGTCTTTGCTACGGTTACGAATTCAGCCATCCGGGCATCCTCTTCTCCATGGTGGGGGCGGTGTTCTCGCGGGGACTTGGTCATAGGAAAAGCCCCTTTCGCCAGGGGCTTTGAGACCTTCGTCCCGGTCTTTTATCTACGGTTTTGTCGTCTACTGCTCCGAGATGAAGAACCGGCAGCTGTGGGCCCCGCCCACCACCGAGCACTCGAGCATCACGTCCCGGTCCAAGATCTCCTTCAGGAACGTCACTTCCATGTCGCAGATGTCGGCGCACTCGTTGGCCACCTGCAGGTAGGGACAGTTGTGGGCGGTGACCGAGAACCCCTCGTTGTCCTTCTCCCAAGTGGCCAGGGAGCCGATCTTGTTCATTATCCGGGTTGCGCCCTTGATCCGGTCGCCCAGCTTCTCCGACTGCACCTCGTCGGCGTTGGTTCTGGCCATCTCCTCCCCCACCAGCTTCAGCACCTCCTTGACGGAGGAGTTGCCGTACAGCTTTCGCATGTTGCTGATCAGGCTGACGGCCAGGTGGTCGTAGTCCTTGGGGAAGAGGTCCTGGGCCTGTTCGGTCAGGGAGTAGACGATGCGGGGACGCCCGGCCCGGCCCGTGCGCAACTCCTGGCCCTTGACCAAGTTGCCCCGCTCCAGCACGTTGATGTGGGCCCGGACGGTGACAGGCATGACCTGCAGCTTCCGGCCCAACTGGTCGACGCTCATGCCGCCATTGAGCTTGATGCAGTCCAGGATCTGCCTTCGCGTATGCTGCATTTCGGCCCGTGTGTCTTCCTGCTTCAATTGGGCTCCCGCCACCCTCGGCGCCCATCGGATGCAATGAAGATACTATACACGCTGTGGAACTCAAGTCAAACTCCGCCCTTCGCCCGTGCCCTGGGATCGGGTGGGGACGGCCCCATGCCGATACACGTTTCCGTGTATACTGGGCCCATGAGCGAAGAGACGCCCCGTCCCCGGGGCTGGGACGC
>JAAXHX010000255.1 GCA_012270635.1 Dehalococcoidia bacterium
GCGTTTTCGGAGAGGAAGCCGTAGCCGGGGTGAACGGCCTGGGCCCCGACGCTCAGGCCCGCGGAGACCACGGCGTCGATGTTTAGGTAGCTCTCGGTGGCGGGCCCCGGGCCGACGTGGACAGCCTCGTCGGCGAAGCGGACGTGGAGGGCGTCGCGGTCGGCGTCGGAGTAGACGGCCACGGTGGAGATGCCCATGTCACGGCAGGTCCGCATCACCCGGACGGCGATCTCGCCCCGGTTGGCTATTAGGACTTTGTCAAACATGAGAGTTGCCTTCGGGTGGGGTCACATTCGGAAGACACCGAATCGGGTGTCGGGGACGGGGGCGTTGAGGGCGGCGGAGATGCCGAGGGCGATGACCATGCGGGTGTCGGCGGGGTCTATGATGCCGTCGTCCCAGAGACGGGCGGTGGAATAGTAGGGGCTTCCTTCGGTCTCGTAGCGTTCCAGGATCGGGTTCTTGAAGTCGTCCTGCTGCTCCTGGGACATGGACTCGCCCTTGACCTTCAGGTTGTCGATGCGGAGGGTGAGGAGGGTGTTGGCCGCCTCCCGACCCCCCATCACCGAGATCCGGGCATTGGGCCACATCCAGAGCTGGCGGGAGTTGTAGGCGCGTCCGCACATGCCGAAGTTCCCGGCCCCGAAGGAGCCGCCGAATATCAGGGTGAACTTGGGGACCTGGGCATTGGAGACGGCCATGACCAGTTTGGCGCCATCCTTGGCGAGGCCCCGGTTTTCGTACTCCTTGCCCACCATGAATCCGGTGATGTTCTGCATGAAGAGCAGGGGTACTTTGCGCTGGCAGCACAACTCCACGAAGTGGGCGCCCTTCTGGGAGGACTCGGAGAAGAGGATGCCATTGTTGGCGACGATGCCGATGGGGTAGCCCATGATGCGCCCAAAACCGCAGACCAGGGTTTCGCCGTACAGGGCCTTGAACTCCTGGAACTCGGAGCCGTCCACCAGGCGGGCGATGACCTCCCGGGTGTCGATTATGGTGCGTAGGTCCTTGGGGAGTAGGCCGTAGATCTCCTCGGGGTCGTAGGCCGGGGGGCGGGGCGGGGTGAGCTCCCAGGGAAGGTCCTTCTTGACGGGTATGCCGGCGACTATCTCCCGGGTGATGGCGATGGCCTCCTCGTCGTTGGCAGCGTAGTGGTCGGAGACGCCGGAGATACGGGTGTGGACGTCGGCGCCGCCCAGTTCCTCGACGGTGACCTCCTCGCCCGTGGCCGCTTTCACCAGGGCCGGACCCCCGATGAATATGGACCCGGTGCCCTTGACGATGATCGATTCGTCGGCGATGGCGGGGACGTAGGCGCCCCCGGCGGTGCAGAAGCCCATGACCACGGCAATCTGGGCGATGCCCTGGGCCGACATGACCGATTCGTTGTAGAAGACGCGCCCGAAGTGCTCCTTGTCGGGGAAGACGTCGGCCTGGAGGGGTAGGAAGGCGCCGGCGGAGTCCACAAGGTAGATGCACGGGAGCCGGTTTTGCTGGGCGATCTCCTGGGCCCGCAGGTGTTTCTTGACGGTGAGAGGGTAGTAGGCGCCGGCCTTCACTGTGGCGTCGTTGGCCATGATCATGCACTCGCGCCCGCTGACCACCCCGATGCCCGTGACGATGCCGGCGGAATGGGCCTGGCCGTCGTACATGTCCCAGGCGGCCAGGGGGCTTAGCTCCAGGAAGGGCCGGTCGTGGTCCAAGAGCTTGTCGATGCGCTCCCTGGCGGTCATCTTGCCCCGGGCCTTGTGCCGGGCGACGGAGGCCTCGGGGCCGCCCTTCTTCACCGTCTCCAGCCGCTCCCGCAGCTGCTCCAGCAGGCCGACCTGGTGGGCCCTGTTCTCCCGGAACACCGGGGACCCGGTGTCCACGTAGCTGCGGATTACGTTGAACTTTCTTTCGCTGGTTACGGTAACCACTGGACCTCTCCTTTGACGATGCGGCCTACGGCTAATCGGGGCCGAGGGCCGGCGGCGGAAATGGTACGGATGGGCCGGAGGGGGTGTCAAGCGGGTATGCTCCTTCGTCATTCCTGCGGCGGCAGGAATCCAGCCCCCCGCCCCGCTCGACCCTTCGAGGGCCTCAGGGTGAGCGGCCCCCCACGCTGCCCCAGGGGAATGGATTCACGCCCGAGGCGCATCTTCGACCGGCTCGGGGGGACGGAATGACGGAGGGTGTGGTCAAGTGCGTATTATTGTGAGGGCCACGG
>JAAXHX010000256.1 GCA_012270635.1 Dehalococcoidia bacterium
TGTAATCCAATGGCTAAACAACTCGTAATCGTAGAATCTCCCGCCAAGGCTCGGACCATCGAAAAGATACTGGGCAAGGGCTTCAACGTCATGGCGTCCCGGGGCCACGTGCGGGACCTGCCCCAATACCGGTTCGGCGTAAACGTCGCCGAGGACTTCGCGCCCTTCTACGAGGTCACCAAGGGCCAGAAGGACACGGTCAAGAAGCTGGCCAAGGCGGCTAAGGACGCCAGCGCCGTCTACCTGGCCACTGACCCCGACCGCGAGGGCGAAGCCATCTCCTGGCACCTCCTGGAAGCCTCCGATATCAAGGACGTGCCCGTCCGCCGCGTCGTCTTCCACGAAATCACCAAGAACGCCATCGCCGAGGCCTTTGACAACCCCCGAGAAATCGACATGGACCTCGTCGACGCCCAGCAGGCCCGCCGGGTCCTGGACCGCGTCGTCGGGTACCGGCTCAGCCCTCTCCTCTGGCGCAAGCTGGAGAAGGGCCTGTCCGCCGGTCGGGTGCAGTCCGCCGCCCTTCGCATGGTCTCGGACCGGGAGCAGGAGGTTACCGCCTTCGTTCCCACCGAGTACTGGACCATCGAGGCGGACCTGAAGAAGCCGAAGGACGCCAAGAAGAATGCCTTCCGAGCCCTGCTCCACAGCCAGAAGGGCAAGCGGGGGAAGCTCTCCATCCCCGACGAGGACGCCAGCAAGGCCCTGGCCGCGGCCCTGGACGGCGCCTCCTACGCCGTCGCCAAGGTTAACAAGAAGCAGGTCAAGCGCAATCCCTCCCCTCCCTTCACCACCAGCACCCTCCAGCAGGAGGCCGGCCGAAAGCTCCGTTTCCCGGCGAAGAAGACCATGAGCGTCGCCCAGCAGCTCTACGAGGGCCTCTCCGTAGGCAGAGAGGGCCAGATAGGCCTCATAACCTACATGAGGACCGACTCCCCCTCCGTCTCCAACGAGGCCCGCAACGAGGCCCGCCGCTACATCTCCGAAAAGTTCGGCGCCGACTACCTATCCCCCTCGCCCCGTGCCTACAGAGCCCGCTCCAAGGGCGCCCAAGAAGCCCACGAGGCCATCCGCCCCACGTCCTGCTTCCGAGACCCCAACGCCAT
>JAAXHX010000257.1:0-260 GCA_012270635.1 Dehalococcoidia bacterium
GTGATGAGCAGAGAAAAGGCCAAGCTGTCCTACTACTGGCAGCCCGCCGTCACCCATCGGTGGGCCGTGTCCAGGGGCAGGCTCGTTAGGGACGAGGAGACTGGAGAACCGTTCCGGGTCCCGTGCTGCCCGGACTGCACCACGCCGGTGGTGGACAAGGACGGCGTTCCCCTGACGGACAAGGACCTGAACCGCAGGAAGCACGTCTGCGCCGACTGTGGCTCACCCCTCTGGCAGGCGAATCCCTCCGGCCCCCGCCG
>JAAXHX010000257.1:293-786 GCA_012270635.1 Dehalococcoidia bacterium
ATGAAAGGCTTCTTCGACCTCTGCCTCGCTGATGAGGTGCACGAGTACAAGGGGCGCGGCTCTGCCCAGGGCATCGCCGCCGGAGTCCTCGCCGACGCCTGCGGCAAGTCGCTCACGCTTACCGGAACCTTGCTCGGAGGCTATGCCTCGACCATCTTCCATCTACTGTACCGCTTCTCACCAGAGATCAGGACGGAGTTCGAGAGGTCGGAGGAGCACCGCTGGATACAGCGGTACGGCTTTGAGGAGGTCACCATAGGAAGCCCGACGACGAGTCGGTGGAGGACGGCAGGAGCAGCAGGCGCAGGAAGTACCGCAAGGTGGTCAGGGAGAGGCCGGGACTTGCGCCGGGAGCGCTGTTCCACCTCATAGGCAACACCGTGTTCCTGCGGCTATCCGACGTGGCATCGAGCCTGCCTCCCTACGAGGAGCAGATACTCCTGTCCAGTATGGACCCGGAAGAGGACGGGACGGGCTACTCGCAGCGCAGCGC
>JAAXHX010000257.1:950-1174 GCA_012270635.1 Dehalococcoidia bacterium
GACCCCAGGTCGGGCGACGTCATAGTGCAGGTGCCGCCCCTGTCCGAGGAGAAACTCTACCCGAAGGAGAGAGCCCTGATAGACCTAGTGGCGGCGGAGCGTATGGAGGGCCGCAGGGTGCTGGTCTACGTCACCCACACCGGGACCAGGGACGTGACGGAGCGCATGGATGACATCCTCACCCGTCACGGGTTCCGCGTGGCGGTGATGAAGGCCGACGCCGT
>JAAXHX010000258.1 GCA_012270635.1 Dehalococcoidia bacterium
GCTGCGCAAGTGCGACGATTGCGACAAGGCCTTCTTCTACCCCAGGGACTTCTGCCCCTCCTACCAGTGCAAGGACGTTTCCTGGATACAGAGCAGCGGCAAGGGCACAATCTACGCCTTCACCATAGTCCACCGCTCCCCTCCCCCCTTCCGGGAGCACTGCCCCTACGTCGCAGCTGTGGTGGAGTTGGAAGAAGGCGCCAGGATGCCCACCAACATCGTCATAGACGACCCCTCGCCCGACAACCTCTCCATCGGCATGCCCGTTGAGGTGGTCTTCGAGGACATAACCGACGAGATCTCGCTGCCCAAGTTCAAACCCGTCTAGACCCCATTACCGGGACAAGGGCCGGTATAACCAGGAGAGCATCATGGCAGACCTTTCGCGAAAAGCCGCAATCGTCGGCGTGGACGAATCCGACGAAATAGGCCGCGTACCCAACAAGTCCCGCCTCCAGCTGGGCTCGGAAGCCGCCTTCAACGCCCTCGACGACGCCGGCCTATCCCTCTCGGACGTGGACGGACTATTCGTCGCAGGCCCGTCTCCCTACAACATGGCCGAGTACATGGGCATCACCCCCAAGTACACCGACGGCACCAACGTCGGCGGCTCTTCCTTTGTGATTTACGTGGAGCACGCCCTTGCTGCCATCAGCGCCGGGATGATCGACGTGGCCTTGATCGTACACGGAGAGGCGGGCCGCAGCTCCCGGGCCTACGCGGGGGACGACCCCAACATGCCCACAGCTCAATATGAGCATCCCTACGGGCTAGTCATCGCGCCTCAGGGCTACGCCGTCGCCTGCTCCCGGTACATGCACGAGTTCGGCGAGGAACGCACCCGGGACGCCCTGGCGGAGATCGCCGTCGCCACCCGAAAGTGGGCCCAGCTCAACCCCAAGGCCATGATGCAGGACCCGATGTCCATCCAGGACTACCACGAGTCCCGTTGGATCTCCTGGCCCTTCCACCTCTTCGACTGCTGCCTGGTCACCGACGGCGGCGGCGCTACGGTTGTCACCTCCGCGGCGGTGGCCCGCAATACGAAGAAGAAGCCGGTATGGATACTGGGCTCGGCGGAGGGACACGACCACGGAGACGGCATAGGCCAGCAGGCGGACCTCTGCTCCACCATCGCCAGGGAGACCGGGCCCAGAGCCCTGGAGATGGCGGGCCTCTCCCACTCCGACATCGACCTCGCCATGATCTACGACTCCTTCACCTACACCGTCCTCATCACCCTGGAATCCCTCGGCTTCTGTGGCCGCGGCGAGGGGCCCGACTTCGTCGCCAACCAGCGCACGGCCCCCGGCGGCGAGTTCCCCATGAACACCAACGGCGGAGGCCTCTCCTACTGCCACACCGGCATGTACGGCATGTTCCTCCTCCTGGAGGCGGCTCGACAGCTGAGGGGCGAGTGCGGAGACCGGCAGGTGAAGGATGCCAAGACCTGCCTGGTCAACGGCACCGGAGGCACCCTGTCCTCCACAGGCACCCTGGTGCTGGCCTCCGATTAGCCCTCCTCCAGAATAACGGAACAGGCGAGTGCGACTTGCACTCGCCTGTTTGCTTTATCCGAGAGTCTGTTGAGGGAGGGGTCAGTTCAGGGAAAAGCGGGGGCGCTCCGAGGGGTCGTCCTTGCCGCCGCCCCGGGCCTCCTTCTTTTTCCTCTCGGACAGGAATAGCTCCAGGCTCAGGTTGGTCGACTGGAGCAGCTTCAACTCTTCTTCAAGCCGCACCTTCGCCGACGGGGTCTCCAGAAGCCCCTGCTTCTCCCGGGGCCCGGCCATCAGCTCCGCCGCCACGGTGTAGGACAACCGCTGCGGGTCCTCGTCCATCTCCACCGCTCCGTCCCCCGTGCCCCGCAGCGACGCCAATAGCGACTTGTAGGTCCGAAAATGACGCACCACCCGGGCAGTCAACTCCTCGGGGGCCGACTCCTCGGGCCTTTCCAACAGCTCGACCCGGCCGACCATGTAGGGCGTTATCTGCTGGACGTCCACGATGCGGAACACGCCTTCTCCGATGGCGCTCAAGTGCATCCGCCCTCCGCCCTGGGGTATTACGTCGGTAATCCTCGCCATCGTGCCCACCTCAAAGGGTATCGCCGACCCCCCGACTTCTTTCCCGGACTTTATGAGGACCACCCCGAAGATTTTGTCCTCCTCGAGGCACCTCTGCATCATCAGCTTGTAGCGCTCTTCGAATATGCGGAGCGGCAGAGCCATGCCGGGATAGAGGACGACGTTGAGGGGAAAGAGGGGTAGGTCTCGTGGGTCGGAGTCGGGCATCGGTTATCCCTGGGCCGCGGACCCCGAGGCCTCGCGCTCCGGCATTCGCTGGCTTATCTCGCCCTCTATGAAGGTGAAGTCCTGCTCTCCCAGGAGGTGGACGTTGCCCTGGAAGGCCAGATGCCAATGCTGCGGGGGCCACCTCTTCACGTATTCCAGGTGCGGCACTATCGACTTTGCGTCCACGTAGGTCCCCGGCTCCAGGATGAGTTCAGGTTTGATGCCGAAGCGGAAGGGGTACTCCTCACCCTTCTTCTTGCTGTTCCAGATGGGAGCGCGGTCTTCGTAGTAAGGGGAGGTTATGGTGGCCGTCCCCCCGAACTGCTGCACCCCCGTCAGGTAGTAGAGCACGCGGTCCCCGGGCTCCATCCTCTCCGCTTTCTTCCGGTGCCGACTCTTGATTCCCTGCAACGCGAACCCCATCTCCCGAGAAATCTCGAAGTTCTCCGCCGAGCTTACTATCATCCAGTAGTTGGGCATTGTCACAAAACTCCTTCCGCCGGCCCGAACCAACCGGTTTAGCCGCCGATGTGGTACATCTCCACCTTTTTGGCCCGGGTCCCGGCCATCGAGGCCCGCTCCTCCGAGTACCGGTCGGCCCTGCGGGACCAGATGCTCTTGATGATGTCGGTAAGGTCGGCGTCGCCGGCACCGGCCCGAAGGGGGCCACGCAGGTCGTGCCCTTTGGAGGCAAACAAGCAGGTGTAGACCTTCCCCTCCGCCGAGATCCGGGCCCGGGTGCAGTCTCCGCAGAACGGAGCGCTCACCGAGGATATGACCCCGATTTCCCCCTTGCCGTCGGCGTACCTGTAGCGGTCGGCGACCTCACCGCGATAGCCCTTCTCCGCGGGCTCCAGCGGCATCTCCCGGCCGATTGTTTCGATGATCTCCTGGGCGGTGACCACCTGGTCGGAGCGCCATTGGTTGAGGTTGCCCACATCCATGAACTCGATGAACCGGAGGACGTGGCCCATCTCCTTCACGTGTCTCGTGAGGTCGACAATCGTGTGGTCGTTGACCCCCTTCTGGACCACGACGTTGATCTTGACGGGGGCGAGGCCCGCATCTTCGGCGGCGCGTATTCCCTCCAGCACCCGCCCCGTCCCAAACCCCCGGCCATTCATGTGACCGAAAACCT
>JAAXHX010000259.1 GCA_012270635.1 Dehalococcoidia bacterium
TGATCATAGGCGCGGGGATCGATTCCTATAACGGCTACGGGATGAGAGGGAGCTATTCGGTGGTGGAGGAGACCATCGAAGCAGTGGTGGAGATGTTCCCCATATTCAGCCGGCTGCGGCTTCTGCGGCACTGGGGCGGGGCCGTGGACATCTGCCCCGACGCCAGCCCCATTATCGGCAAGACTCCGGTCAAGGGCCTCTACGTGAACTGCGGGTGGGGCACGGGAGGCTTCAAGTCGACGCCGGGGTCGGGGTGGGTCTACGCGCACACCATTGCCCAGGACCAACCCCACGAGCTGAATGCTCCCTTCACGTTGGAACGGTTCGTCACGGGGGAGCTCATAGACGAGCACGGGGCGGCCGCGGTGGCCCACTGAGGACCGGGAGCCGGTAATGCTGTACATCGACTGCCCATATTGCGGCCCCCGGGAGGAGACGGAATTCTCCTATGGGGGCGAGGCGCACATAGCCCGCCCCCTTAACCCCGATCAACTCATCGACGAGGAATGGGGTCATTACCTGTTCGGCCAGAGCAACCCAAGCGGCCCTTACCGCGAAAGGTGGGTGCACAGTGCGGGGTGTCGGCGCTGGTTCAACGCCGAGAGGGACACGGTCAGCTACGACATCAAGTCGGTCTACAAGGCCGGAGAGTCGCCACCCGGGGCGGGGGGCTAGAGGCGAGATGGTGCGAAAGAAATCGCAAACCTTCCGCCTGGATGCCGGGGGCCGAATCGACCGGGAAAGGCCACTGACATTCACCTTCAACGGGCGCACCTACGAGGGATATGAGGGCGATACGGCGGCATCTGCGCTGCTGGCCAACGGGGTGCACCTGGTAGGAAGGAGCTTCAAATACCACCGCCCCCGGGGCATAGTCGGAGCGGGGCTGGAGGAGCCCAATGCCTTGTTGCAGGTTGGGAAGGGCGCGCGGACGACGCCAAATCTCCGGGCGACGGAGGTGCAGATGTCCGAGGGCTTGACCCTGAAGAGCGTCAACTGTTGGCCCAGCGCGAACCACGACATTGCGGCCATCAACGGTAAGCTGGCCCGATTCCTGCCCCCCGGCTTCTACTACAAGACGTTCATGTGGCCCCGCAGCATGTGGAAGACCTACGAAGGGGTCATCCGCAAGATGGCGGGGTTGGGGGAGTCCCCCCGGGCGCCGGACCCCGACCGGTACGACAGGATGAACGCCCATTGCGACGTGCTGGTTGCGGGCGGAGGGCCGGCGGGGCTCGCGGCGGCGTTGGAGGCGGGGGCTACGGGGGCTCGGGTCATCCTGGCCGACGACGGGCCCGAGTTCGGGGGAAGCCTGCTGGCTTCCAGGCGCACCATCGAGGGGCTGCCGGCCATGGAGTGGGTGAAGGATGCCGTCCGACGCCTATCGGAGATGCCGGAAGTGCGGTTGATGCCCCGGAGCTCGGTGTTCGGGTACTACGACCACAACTTTCTCACCATCGCCCAGTCCTTTACCCCCGACCAGGCAGCCTCCCACCCCCATCACCCCGTCCAGCGCATCTGGCGGGTCCGGGTAAAGCAGGTAGTCATCGCGGCGGGGGCCTTCGAGCGACCGCTGATATTTCCCAACAACGACGTGCCGGGGGTGATGCTGGCCTCGGCGGTGTCGAGCTACATCAACCGCTACGCGGTCTTACCGGGGCGGAGGGTGGCGCTGTTTACGAACAACGACAGCGGGTATCGCTCGGCGCTGGACATGGCCGATGCGGGAGCGCAGGTAAGGGCAGTTGTAGACCTCCGCCCCGACCCCCGAGGTGCACTGCCCGACAAGGTGCGAGACCGAGGAATCCGCGTGATGGGCGGACATGCCGTCGTGGACGTAAAGGGGGT
>JAAXHX010000260.1 GCA_012270635.1 Dehalococcoidia bacterium
AACAAGCTCAACGGCATCGACGCCGAACTCCTGGACACCCGGCAGGTCGCGGAGCTGGCGCCGGTACTCAACACCTCACCGGACATACGCTATCCCGTGCTGGGGGCCTCCTACCAGAAGAGGGGCGGAACGGCCCGGCACGACGCCGTGGCCTGGGGCTTCGCGCGGGCCGCCGACGCCCGCGGGGTGGACATCATCCAGAACTGCGAAGTTACGGGCATACAGGTGTCCGACGGAGAGGTCACGGGGGTCGACACCACGCGGGGCGTGATAAAGACGGGGAAGGTGGCCCTGGCCGTCGCGGGCAACACCACCGTTCTGGCGGACATGGCCGGCATCCGGCTTCCCATCTCCACGCATCCCCTTCAGGCCCTGGTCTCCGAACCGATCAAGCCGGTTATCGACTGCGTGGTGATGTCCAATGCCGTCCACGCGTACGTGAGCCAGACCGACAAGGGAGAGCTGATCATAGGCGCGGGGATCGATTCCTATAACGGCTACGGGATGAGAGGGAGCTATTCGGTGGTGGAGGAGACCATCGAAGCAGTGGTGGAGATGTTCCCCATATTCAGCCGGCTGCGGCTTCTGCGGCACTGGGGCGGGGCTGTGGACATCTGCCCCGACGCCAGCCCCATTATCGGCAAGACTCCGGTCAAGGGCCTCTACGTGAACTGCGGGTGGGGCACGGGAGGCTTCAAGTCGACGCCGGGGTCGGGGTGGGTCTACGCGCACACCATTGCCCAGGACCAACCCCACGAGCTGAATGCCCCCTTCACGTTGGAACGGTTCGTCACTGGAGAGCTCATAGACGAGCACGGGGCGGCCGCGGTGGCCCACTGAGGCTCGGGAGCCGGTCATGCTGTACATCGACTGTCCATATTGCGGTCCCCGGGAGGAGACGGAATTCTCCTACGGGGGTGAGGCGCACATAGCCCGCCCCCTTAACCCCGATCAACTCATCGACGAGGAATGGGGTCATTACCTGTTCGGCCAGAGCAACCCAAGCGGCCCTTACCGCGAAAGATGGGTGCACAGCGCGGGGTGTCGGCGCTGGTTCAACGCCGAGAGGGACACGGTCAGCTACGACATCAAGTCGGTCTACAAGGCCGGAGAGTCGCCGCCCGGGGCGGGGGACTAGACCCGAGATGGTGCGAAAGAAACCGCAAACCTTCCGCCTGGATGCCGGGGGCCGAATCGACCGGGAAAGGCCACTGACATTCACCTTCAACGGGCGCACCTACGAGGGATATGAGGGCGATACGGCGGCATCTGCGCTGCTGGCCAACGGGGTGCACCTGGT
>JAAXHX010000261.1 GCA_012270635.1 Dehalococcoidia bacterium
GGCTGAGGCTCACCGGCGTGGCCCGGGACTCGGACGTCGACATCGAAAACGCCACCGCGGGGGTAAGGCCGGAGAGGGTCATAGAGGTGCCGGGAGGAAGCAACGGACTGCCCAATATCTTCGAGGGAGAGATCGAGGAGATCATCTACCTGGGAGAGCACGTCAAGTACCACATCAGGCTTGGAAACTCCACCCGGATCATGGCCAAATGGCTGCTCAAGGCGGACTCTAACCTCTACAAAGAGGGGGAGCGGGTGCGGATAGGCTGGGAAGCCAACGACATGCTCGCCGTCTAGCGCCGGAAACTCGGAAGGATATCTACGGAGTAAGCGTACACGTCAGCTAGGCTAAACGCCCCGCCCCCGAGCGGACATCGCCGCAAGGGCAGGGGTGAAGTCGACGACTGGAGACAGGCATGGCTCAAGCAGCAGGAGCTCGACAGAGAGGCGATTTGGTCAAGAGGATCCCCTACGTCTCTGGCTCGATCGAGATGGTCAATGCACTCAGAGACGTGGGCGACCAGATACAGGATGCGTCCAGGAGACGCCTCCTCTGGCTCAAGATCAAGGAGCAGGGCTTCTTCCTGTCCCTCGTCCTTCCCTCCGTAGTCCTCGTCACCGTATTCCTCATCTACCCCCTCTGGCGCATGTTCTCCCTCAGCTTCGGCAGCCTGGAAGACGGAGTCGCCTTCAACTACAACTTCGAAACCATAGACCAGTACGAAAGGGCGGTGAACGGCCCGGTCTATAGAGAGCTGTTCAAGACCACTTTCCAGATATCCTTCCTCACCACCGTTTTCTCCATCGCCCTGGGCTATCCGGTGGCCTACCTGCTGGCCAACGTAGCGGACAAGACCCGGGCGATTTTGCTTCCCCTGGTGGTCGTGCCCTTCTGGACCAGCATCCTAGTCCGCACCTTCGCTTGGCGCATTATTCTCGGCAGGAACGGGTTCATAAACGAGACCCTGGACTGGATAGGACTCAGAGACGGCTTCGGAGAGGCTTTGCAATGGTTCGGCGAAGTTCTCGAAATGCGCCCCTTCCGTTGGATTTTGGACTGGACTGGACTGCCGGACGCCTTCAACTTCTCTGGCTGGGACCCGTCGTTGGACGGCTCCGGCGGCGAGTTGGAATTGGTGTTTAACAGGATTGGCACCCTGGTTGGAATGATCCACATCCTCGTTCCCTTCATGATCTTCCCGATATTTGCGGTGATGCGAGGCATCCCCAACGAATACCTCAGGGCGGCAGAGAACCTAGGCGCGGGGCCCTTCACGGCCTTCCGCCGGGTCTACTTCCCGCTCACCCTGCCGGGTCTGGGCGCGGGCATCCTACTCGTGTTCATCCTCTCCCTCGGGTTCTTCATCACGCCGGCCCTCCTGGGAGGCCCAGGAGACCGGATGATCTCCAACATGATCGAAATCCAGATCAACGAGGTGAACAACTGGGAGTTCGCCGCGGCCCTCGCATTCATGCTCCTCGGCGGCACCCTGGTGTTGTACTTCATCTACGCCCGCTTCCTGAGCATGGACAGACTGTACGGAGAGATGCGCTAGCAACGGAGACCTTGTCTACCCGCGCCCCCAGCGCGCCTTGATCGAATTACGCAAGGAGTTGAGAGAACATGAAAGGTGCAGGCACTAGAGGACTCGGTGTTTGGGAAGGCCGTAGAGCGCCCGTCAGAAGGGTGCTCCTGTACCTGTTCGTCTCCCTGGTCTTCGCCTTCCTCATCCTTCCCAACTTCATCGTAATACCCCTTTCCGTTACTGACTCCATATTCCTCCAGTTCCCCCCCAAGGGGTTCACCTGGGAGTGGTACCAGGACTACTTCGGCGTGGAGGGGGTTGGTCACTTCGGGTCAACGGGGCGCTGGATCCCAGCGACCATAATCAGCATCGAGCTCGCCATAGCCGTGATGATCGTCGCCGTGCCCATAGGGGCCTTGGCGGCCTACGGCCTCACACGAGGCCGGTTCTGGGGCAAGAACATACTGAACGCAATCATCATCTCGCCCCTCATCGTCCCCATCCTCATTACGGCCATCGCCCTCTTCTTCTTCCTTTCCAAAGCCTTGCGCTCCTTCTTCAGGTCGCCCTCCGGGCTTGCGGTCCCCGTTTGGGGGGAGTACATACTGATCTTCCTGGCCATCGCCTTGGGGGTGGCCGCCTTGGGGCTGCTCTTCTTCAGGACATTCTATAAAAAGCCCATTGAAGAGTGGAACCCGAATCTAATCGTGTGGTATGAGCGATTCAGGCCCTGGGCCCCGGTTACCCTTCTCCTGACTGCCCCTTACCTCGTAATCCCTTGGCTGTCAGGGTGGACCGACAAGTTCGACGGGGGTCTTTTCTCACCGGCTGACCCGTACCCCCAGGTGCCGGTGGTAGGCGCAGGGCTCCTGGTGGCCCACGTTATGCTGGCCGTGCCCTACGTCACGATCATCCTCAGCGCGACCCTCAGGAACGTGGAGCGGAACCAGGACCAGGCCGCGGCCATTTTGGGGGCGGGGCCCATTACCACCCTGACCCGAGCCGTGCTCCCACAGATGATCCCCGGCCTCGCCGCGGCGGCCTTCTTCTCCTTCCTGGTTTCCTTTGACGAGCTGCTCATAGCCCTGTTCCTATCCACCAGCCAGATCAGCACCCTGCCCAAGGAGATTTGGGACGGCATACGGACCGAGATCAGCCCGACCATTGCGGCGATATCGACGATGCTCGTGCTTCTGACCGTATTGCTCCTGGGACTGGCGTTCTTCGTCCAGACGAAGATGCGGGCGAGGGATGCGGCGACCACCTAGCGCCACGCCAACACAGGAAGAAAGGCTAAAAAGGACCATTCAGATGCGCACCATTCAAAAGACTCTGGTCTTGTTGGGACTCGTGGGGCTCCTGGCCCTGCTCACCATGTCTGTCGCCTGCGGCGGTGGCAATGGCAACGGAGACCAGTCCGCGGCTATTGACACCCCCGAACCGGCTGAAGATGAAGCCACCCCACGCCCGACCAACACGCCTGCGCCTGCGGGTGTCGGGGGAGCGCCCCTCCCCGAGGAGTTCGTGGGTGGTGAGGAGATATTGGC
>JAAXHX010000262.1 GCA_012270635.1 Dehalococcoidia bacterium
ATTATCGACGTCAAGGGCGTCGGGCGGCTCATGGAGACCGCCATAAGCTGGGCCCGAGAAGAGAAGCCCTCCCTGGAAATTGGCGTCTGCGGCGAGCACGCTGGCGAGCCCCGCTCCATCCGCTTCTTCCACGATGCCGGCGTCAGCTACGTCAGCTGCAGCCCCTACCGCATCCCCATAGCCAAGCTCACCGCCGCCCAAGGCGCGATTCTAAACCCCCGCAACGGACGGTAGGAGTCTACCGGGGGCGACAACGGCAAAAGTGTCGACTCCCGATAGTAAAGTCCATGACCAACCTCACCTTTGGCATGTCCTTCCACGAGACCTACCGGTACTCCCGCCAGGGCGTCATCGAATACGCCCGTGCCATCGAGTCCCTCGGCTTCGATACCCTCTGGATCACCGAGAACGTCCATACCGGCGCCGACGCCCTGGAACCCCTCCTCACCCTCTCCTTCATGGCCACCCACACCGAGCGCATCGCCCTCGGCCCTTCCGTCGTCCTCCTTCCGCTCCGCAACGCCGTCGGCCTCGCCCACGCCGTCGCCACCCTCGACCGCCTCTCGGAGGGCAGGCTCATCTTTGGGGTCGGGACAGGGGGCAACGTCCCCGGCTCCTTCGAGGCCTACGGCGCATCCCCCCAACACCGCGGTCGCTACTGCGACGAAGCCCTCCAGGTCATAAAGTCCCTCTGGACAGGCCAGCCCGTCAACTCCTCTGGCCAGCTGCTGGACATCGACGGCTACGTGCTTGGAGGGAGACCGACGTCGAGCCCCCACCCGCCCATCTGGGTCGGCGGCGCTGCGCCGGGCGTGTTGAGAAGGACCGCCAGGCTCGCCGACGGCTTCATCCCCCACAGCATCAGCCCCGACCTGTACCAAGACTTATGGCGCAGGATCGAGGAGCATTGCGCCGCATCAGGTCGGGACCCGGCGACCATAACCCGTGCCATTCAGCTCTATTTCTGCATCGCCGACACCCGAGACGAGGCTCGATGCATCGCCGAAAGCGCTCTGGAGCACCGATACCAGCGCCCCGTGTCCCTCGGTCCCGCCGTCGACACCCATTACGCCATCGGAACGGCTGACGACATCACCCGCACCATCCAGACCTTCGCCGACCTGGGCGTAACCCACTTCGCCTTCTCCAACGCTCGCTCCCCGACCCAGGTCATGCCCCAAATCCAGACTCTCGCCCGTCAGATCATCCCCAACTTCCGCTAGCCCTCCCCTCCGTCCTCGCCGCACAGGGTCCGTCTCGGCAGGTCGATCACGACATCCACCCGGTGAGTTGTATACTTCATTGGTTGCGCACTGTTGCCGCGGGAACAGAAAGACCACCGCCTTTCAAGCCTTCGCCGCTTTCACATCGAGGCATTTGCCGGCATGAAGCAAAAGCCTTGAGACAGGTCCAAGGGATTAGTTAATTTGATAGACGCAGACTTGGCAGATAAGACGGGCAGGTCCAGGGGCACTGTAAGACGCACCGTTGCCTCCTTCCGTCCGTACTGGATCAAGCTGCTGGGCATCGCGGCCCTAATCTTCCTGACTGCCGGGCTAGGCGTGGTCAATCCCCTCCTAATTCGAGAGGTGTTCGACGCTGCCCTGTTTCCATCTTCGGGCGCACCCGACTTAACCTTGTTATGGATTCTGGCCGGGGTGATGGTGGCAGTTGCCGTAGTGACTGGGGGCCTCGGGATTGTCCAGACTTACATGACCAATCTTGTGGGCCAGCGGGTGATGCGGGACTTGCGAGACCGTCTCTACGTTCACCTCCAGCGATTGTCTCTAGGGTTCTTTGCGGGGACCCGTACCGGCGAAATACAGTCCCGCATTGCCAACGACGTGGGAGGAATCCAAAACATCGTCACCACTACCGTGTCCAATGTTCTGTCGAACACGGTCATTGTAATTAGCACTGTGGCTGCCATGACCGTACTTTCCTGGCAGCTCACCGTGGTGGCGGTGGGCACCGCTCCCATCTTCTTTGCTCTCTCTAAGGTCGTAGGCGACCGCCGCCGGGCGGTGACGGCCCAGTCCCAGAAGGCGGCTGCAGACATGACCGCTACCACGCAGGAGACGCTGTCCATCTCGGGCATCATGCTGTCAAAGCTGTTTGGAAGACAAGTCCATGAAAGCGAACGCTTCCGAAAGGAAAACCAGCGGTTGGCCGACCTCTCGGTGCGCCTGCAAATGACTGGCCAGTTCTTTTTCGCGGTGATGCGAATATTCTTCTCTATTTCCCCGGTGGCGATCTATGTCATTGCGGGTTATTTGCTCACCGGGAGTGCATTTGGGGGAGTCACCGCCGGGACCCTGGTCGCATTCACCACGCTCCAGTCCAGGCTATTCTTCCCGATGGGCAGTCTCCTTCAGGTGTCGGTGGAGCTACAAGCCTCGCTGGCCCTGTTTGAGCGCATATTCGGCTATCTGGACATCACCCCCGACATTACGGACTCACCCAAGGCAATCAAGCTGGACCACCGGGAAGTTCGGGGCCGCGTATCCTTCAGGTCGGTGGGTCTTTCGTATGAAAATACCTCGGAGCGGGATTCAACCCGCCAACGATGGGCCCTGCGCGGGGTCAGCTTCCACGTCGAGCCTGGCCAACTCGCTGCTTTTGTAGGACCGAGCGGTGCGGGCAAAACGACCATCTCCTACCTGATTCCCCGCCTGTACGACCCTACGGAAGGATCAGTGCTGATCGACGGGTTGGATGTCCGAGAGATCAGCCTGGATAGCCTCACCCGACTCACCGGCTATGTGACGCAGGAGAGCTATCTGTTTCACGCGAGCATCAGGAACAACCTGCTGTATGGAAACCCCGAGGCTACCCAGCAGGAGATTGAGGCCGCCGCCCGAGCCGCCTACATCCATGACAAGATAATGGAATTCCCCGACGGCTACGATACAGTGGTCGGCGAGCGCGGGTACAGACTGTCAGGGGGAGAACGTCAAAGGTTGTCCATAGCCAGGGTAATTCTTCACGATCCTCGTGTACTGATACTGGATGAGGCCACGTCGGCGCTGGACACGGCAAGCGAACGCCAGGTCCAGGCAGCCTTGCAACCATTGATGCGCGGCAGGACTGCCATCGCCATAGCGCATCGTCTCTCCACTATCATGGCGGCAGACGTGATCTTCGCTATGGACGGCGGCAGGATCGTGGAGCAGGGAAATCATGCAGATCTCCTAGGACAAGGAGGCTTGTACGCACGGCTCTACCAAGAGCAGTTCGAGGGCGGGCGCGTCGAGTGTCGCTGCGAAGACGGGGTAGTGCTGTGCGACGGCACTGTCGAGCCGTTTGCTGAGCCAGCCTTGTCCATCGTCGGCAGGTGAGCCTAAACACGGCACTCTTGAAGTTGTACCCAGTGCAAGAACACGGCCCAGCCCATACCCTCTTTCGGTCGGTACCGAGGGGCCCCAAGCCCCACACACCCAAATGCCGCACTCCCATACGCTATAATGGCCCCTGACACCCGACCCCCTTCAGGAGGACCACACCCATGAAAATGGACTTCAGCGTCGCCTGGGGCCGAGAGCTCGCCTCCTACGAAATCGCCGACCACGCCATCGCCGCCGAACAGGCCGGCTTCGACATGCTCGGCATCATCGACACCCAGAACCTCGCCCGAGACCCCTACCCCGCCATGACCATCGCCGCCCTCAACACCAACCGGGTGTGCATCGGCCCGTCCGTCACCAACACCTTCACGCGGCACCCCTCCGTCACCGCCAACGCCATGGCCACCATCGACGAAATTTCCGGCGGTCGGGCCTGGATCGGCCTGGGCTCGGGATTCAGCGCCGCCCGCACCATGGACGTCGGCGTTAGGCCCATGGCCCTTCTCGAAAACGTCATCAACTTCATCCACGCCTACACCTCTGGCCGGGAAGCCGAGTTCAACGAGGCCAGGATGCACAACGAATGGATAAGCCGTCGGCTCCCGGTCTACGTCCACGCCGCCGGCCCGAAGACCTGCGACATCGCCGGCAGGCTCGGAGACGGCGTTCTTCTCTGCTCCAAGGGCAGCCCCATCGTCGCCCGCTGGTGCCTGGACCTCGTCCACCGCGCCGCCGAGTCCGTCGGCCGGGACCCCAACGATCTGGACATCCGCGTCTGCCTGCCCATCTACGTCGAGGAGGAGGGCGGTCGGGGCTGGGATGAAATGGCCGCGTCCATCGCCACCATGTGCACCGGCTTCTACCTGTCCATTTTCCGCCACGACTCCAACCCCGCCGTCCGCAGCCTCATCAGCCAGCTCGACGCCGACCTCCTCCAGGACCTCAAGCGCGTCCACGATGCCTACGACTACTATCAGCACGAACGCGTCGACGCCGACCACGCGAAGCTCGTCACCCGACAACTCGTCGACTTCGTCGGCCTATACGGCCCCGCCGACCAGATATGCGAACGCATCTACCAGCTTCAGCAGGCCGGGGTGAAGGCCCTGGACTGCCACATGTGGACCTTCCTAGATAAGAAGAAGCAAATGCGCCTCATCGGCGAAAAAATCATGCCATATTTCAGGAACTAACCTTCCCACCGGCACAAACCAGACAGACACCCGCCTCGCTGACCGATATCTGCATCTGCCTGTTCCTCTCCCCTAATCCCATCCCCCCTAGTGCAAACTAGACGTGTACCCGCGCCACTGAGCGATGTCTGCATCTGCCTGTTTCCCTCCTCTATCCCCCCCTAGTACAAACTAGAGGGGCGCCCACATCGCTCTGCGATGTGGGCGCCCCTCTGTTTATCTTCCCCCTCTCCCTTAAAGGCCCTAAGGGAGAGGGGGCCAGGGGGAGAGGGTTCCCGCGGGGTGGGGAACGTCGAAATCAGGGGCGAAGGGAGTCGAAGGGCGAACCGGGTTCCCGTGGGGGTGGGGGGCATCCCCCCCAATGCCCTATAATAGCCCTCACCTGGAGGACGAACATGAGCGACAATCCCACTAGAGGCATCACCGACTGGCACACCCACTGCTACCTCCCCGAGCACCGCAGCCCCGAGGCCATGGCCGAGCGCATCAAGTACGGCGTCCGCGGCGGCGAAGCCTGGCCCGATGAGCATCGCGCCGCCATGGACGAGGGCAACATCACCCAGTTCGTCGTCGTCAACGTCCCCCGTCGCCCGGGCCACGAGGTCCCCAACGAGTTCATAGCTGAGTACTGCTCCCTATACCCGGGTCGGGCCATCGGCCTTGCCTCGGTCCACCCCAACGACCCCACGGCCTTCGACGATTTCGAGAACAGCATCAAGAATCTCGGGCTCAAGGGGCTCAAGCTCTCCCCCGTCTACCAGGCCTTCGATCCCTGGTCCCCCGAGGCCTGGCGCCTCTATTACATGGCCCAGGACTTCGGCGTGCCCGTGATGTTCCACATGGGCGGCATGTACGACCCCAAGGGCACCCTCGAATGGGGAGACGTTCTCGCCCTCGATAAAGTTGCCCGCGCCGCCCGAGACCTCAAGATAATCGTCGCCCACTTCGGCCAACCCCAGATGCAGGAGACCGTCATGCTCCTGCGCAAAAACCTCAACGTCTTCACAGACCTCTCCGCCCGGTTCCACCGCAAGTGGCAGCTCTACAACGGCCTCCAGGTCGCCATCGAGTACAAGGTCACCGACCGCATCCTCTTCGGCTCCGACTTCCCCGTCATGAAGCCCGGCCTCGCCGCCGACGCCTTCCGCAACATCAACGACTGGGGAGACGGCATCAAGCTCCCCCCCATCCCCGCCGACCTCATAGACCGCATCCTCCACGAACGACCCTTCTCCCTGATGGGGCTGGAGGCCTGAATAGAGTTCGTATCCGCGGTCCGTAGGCGGCGATGAACAACGAGCTACGCACATTCATCAAGGAGTCCCTGGAGCGAGGGCAGTCCAGGGAGGCCATCCACTCCGTTCTCATACAGGCGGGGTGGGAGGACACCGAGGTGAGAAAATGCGTTTCTTCCTTCGCGGACACGGACTTTCCCATCGCGGTTCCCAGGCCGACGCCCTACCTCCATGCCCGTGAGGCCTTCCTCTACCTCGTTTCCTTCATAGCCCTGTACGTTTCGGCCACCAGTTTCGGCTTCCTAGTCTTCGGCCTCATCGACCACACGTTCCCCGACCCGCTCTCTTTTCGTGACCGGTTCCCGTCGGGTGGTGAAGCAACCTCAATAGCCTCGGTCATAGTGGCCTTCCCTCTCTACCTGTTCCTGGTGAGGCGCCTGGGCTCAGAGGCGGCGGAGAATCCGGAAAAGCGCCGGTCTCCGGTCCGGCGATGGCTGACCTACTTCACCCTCGTCGTGGCTGCGGGGTTCATTCTCGGGGATGTCATTGCCCTTCTTGCCAACCTGCTGATGGGCGACCCGACCCTCCGTTTCTTCCTGAAAGGGCTTACTATTCTGGCGGTAACCACCTGCATTTTCGGGTTTTACCTGCGGGACATGCGCCGTTCGGAGACCCCAGTCGCCGGCTCCGATGCCACGATTGTCCCGCGGGCTTTTACTAGCATTGTCGTCCTTCTGGTTATTGCCTGCCTGGGATATTCGATGTTCCTGTTGGGCGCCCCCGAGGAGCAGAGGGACCTGAGGTTCGACCAGCAGCGAAGAGCGGCCCTGAGCAACATCGCCCATAACATAGACCTCTACTGGGAGCTCAATGGGCAGCTGCCCGAAAATTTGGAGGATATGTCGGACCGGAGATATTCAATCCATTCCGTCCACGACCCGGAGACGAATGAGATGTACGAGTATCGGGCGTATGGGGACTCCGAGTATGAACTGTGCGCCGTTTTCTCCACCGATTCGTCCGAGTCCAAGATCGACTACGGCACATTCTCAGACCAGGCATGGGGCCATGACAAGGGACGGGCCTGTTTCCGGCTGGAAGCACAATCGCAGTCACTCAAATCTCCCCCCACCCCCTCCACAAGCGACGGTTAGTCCGACCCCTACGCCCGACATTCCCACGCCACCCCACCGTCATTCTCGGGCTTGACCCGAGAATCCATCCCTTCCCCTGGGGGCGGGGGTTCCGCTCGTCTTTAGGCCGTCTAGGGATCGCAAGAGAGAAATAGGGTGGGGGCACCCCCCGACCTGCACCGGATCATAATCCCCGCACCACCTCCCCCAAACCTCTCAGTGTAGCCTTGCGTCCCTCCGCCGGCAGCCGGAACGTCACCTCCTCCGGCCCCAGTGCCACAATCTCCCTAACCGTCTCACGACACTCCTCCATGCTCCCCACAATCGCCGCATGCTTCACCAGGGCGTCCGAGGCCAATCCCCCCTCTCCCATCGACGGAGACCTGCCAAAAGACTTCGCGTCCCTGAGCGCCCCAACCTCCTCCCAAAATTCCTTCGGCGTCTCGTCTTTCCAGTTTGCCGGAGCTCTGCACAGTTGATACGTCACCACCGGTCTGACCCTGTCTATAGCCGTGGCCTCGTCATTGTCCCAGGAGACCGTGAGCTGTACGTGGGCCTCCACCTCCCCCTTGTCGCGACCCGCAGCCCTCGCCGCATCCCGTAGCCACCGAATTTTGAATGCCATAGCCGCTGCATCCGACGGACCGGCTATCAACGCTCCGTCGGCGACACTGCCCGCCGCTTCAATCATCCGTGGCCCCCATGCCGACAGATACACCGGCACCCGACGCCCTACCGACTGAACCCGATATCCTTCCCTAGCCCCAATCTTAACTTCTTCCCTACAAAGCAGGCTCCGCAGCTCCAACAACCTTTCGTGGAACCGTTCCATCGATTCCGTGGGAAACCCTACCGCATTCGCCGACCCCGGCGCACCTCTCCCAACTCCCAACGCCGCCCGGCCCTCGCTCAGGTCGTCCAGTGTTGCAATTCCGTTGGCGATAACGGAAACGTGCCTGGTCAACGGGTTCGACACCCCCGGTCCCAGCTTGATTTTCTCCGTTGCCTGGGCCGTAACGGCCAAAGCGACATAGGCGTCCTTCGTGTAGATGGGAGTATCCCATATCCACAACGTCGAAAAGCCCAGGGCCTCTGCTTCCCGGGCCACGACACCCATCTCACGCACCGACTCCCGGGGGTCGGCCCACGTGATAATCCCGAAACGCATACTAGTCTATTGCCCTCCTGGCCTGAAGCCTGCCGCGCAGGTGCCTCCACCGCGTCGGGACAGTATAATCCGTGTTGTACGGGGCCTTTGGATACAAAGCCGAGGGAACGAAGAACATGCTGGACCTACTAATCAACAACGGCCTAATAATCGATGGCGCCGGAGGCCCCGGCTTCTACGCCGCCGTCGGCGTCCGGGGCGAAGAGGTCGAAATCATACGCGGCGACGTCTCCCGGGTCGAAGCCGCCCGGGTTATCGACGCCTCGGGCCACATCGTCTGCCCCGGCTTCATCGACGTCCATTCTCACGGCGGCTTCACCATTCTCAAGGAGCCCCTTCACGAGCCCAAGGTCCGACAGGGCGTCACCACCGAGCTCATCGGCATCGACGGCAACTCCGCCGCTCCCTTCAAGACCCAGGAGGACCTGCACCGCTTCATCGAGATGGACGCCGGGCTCAACGACAGACCCCCCATGCCCGCCGACTGGTCCTCCGTCGCCGACTTCCTTGCCCTCTACAACAACAACGTCTCCGTCAACATCTGCTACATCCTCGGCAACTCCCCCGTCCGCATCTGGTCCGTCGGCTGGGACGACCGCCCGGCCACCGGCGCCGAGATCGAAGACATGAAGTCAGTAATACGAGAGGCCATGGAGGACGGCGCCTTCGGCCTCTCCACCGGCCTCGACTATCCCCCCGGCGCCTACGCCGACACCAACGAGCTCATCGAACTCTCCAAGACCACCGCGGCCATGGGTGGGTTCTACCACACCCACACCCGGGCCTCCCTCAAGTCCCAGGGCCTCCTCGCCCCCTGGCACGAGGCCATCGAGATCGGTCGCAAGAGCGACGTTCCCGTCCATCTCACCCACTACCGACAGAGCGCCCAGGGCGTCGGGTCCCACCTCGACTACATCGGCATCGTCGAA
>JAAXHX010000263.1 GCA_012270635.1 Dehalococcoidia bacterium
CCTCCGTCATTCCGGCCCCCGAGCCGGAATCCATCCCCCCTCTCCGTCATTCCCGACTCCGATCGGGAATCCATCCCCAGTGCCCCCTCACCCCAAACCCGCTAAAGTACGAACAGGGGCGCAGGGGCCGCTCGTGCTGAGCCCCTAATTTATCCTGAGCCTGTCGAAGGGAAGTATGAGCGGGAGGGGAGTGGAAAATCATCTCAATAGCAGAAGAGTCGGGGCGGGGGAAATAGGAAAGCGTCGGCAAAAGTGCCGACGCTTTCTGATAGACCACCGCTTTCAAGGGTATAGGGCGCCGACCCTACAGCTTCGCCACGAACTTCCTTATCCCCTCCACCCCCTTCTCCAGGTTCTCCATGCTCGTGGCGAAGGATATCCTCGCGTACCCCTCCCCATACCCCCCGAAGGAGATGCCGGGAAGCACCGCCACCCCGTTTTCATACAGGAGCCGGTCGCCGAACTGCTGCGCCGAAAGTCCCAGGTCCGAGACGTTGGGGAACAGGTAGAAGGCGCCCTCGGGCTTGAAACAGCGGATGCCGTCGATGTCATTCAGGGCGTCGCAGGTCATGTCTCGACGCCTGCGGAACTCGGCCACCATCTGCTGCGGCTCTTCCTTGGACCCCTCGATGGCCGCAATTCCCGCCTTCTGCACGAACGCCGCCGTGCAAGACACGCTGTTCACCATCAGCCGGGAGATGTGGGGAACCAGCTCCGACGGGAACACCCCGTACCCCAGCCTCCATCCCGTCATCGCGTAGGTCTTGGAGAACCCGTCCAGGATTATCGATCGCTCCTGCATCCCCGGCAGGGTTGCGATGCTGGTGTGGGTACCGTCGTAGATAATGTCCCTGTACACCTCGTCGGAGAGGACCAGTATGTCGTTCTCCTGCGCCATTTCGGCGATGGCCTTCAAGTCATCCTCGTCCAGCATCCCGCCCGTCGGGTTGTGGGGCGAGTTGAGGATGATGAGCCGGGTGCGGGACGTTATGGAGCGGCGCACTTCGTCCAGGTCGGGCTTGAATCCCTCCTCCTCGTAGAGGCGCATGGGCACGGGCGTCGCCCCCGAGAAGTTGATCATCGACTCGTAGATGGGGAACCCGGGGTTCGGGTAGATCACCTCGTCTCCCTCCTCCACCAGGGCGGTGAGGGTGAAGTACATGATCGGCTTGGCCCCCGGCGTGACGATTATCGAATCGGGAGAAACGTCTATGCCCCGGGTCTCGGAGGTGTGCTGGGCCACCGTGGCCCTTACGTCGGGCAGGCCGGCGGCGGGGCCGTAGTGGGTAAATCCACCGTCCAGGGCGTCCTTGGCCGCGCCGATTATGTGGTCAGGAGTATCGAAATCGGGTTCTCCCAGTTCAAGGTGCACCACGTCGACGCCCGTGGCGGCCAATGCGTTGGCCTTGACCAGGACCTCGAACGCGGTCTCGGTCCCCAGGTTGCTCATTCTCGAGGCCAGTTTCATTTCCAATGCACCTCCCAGGACGCGTTTGCCGTAGCTGACGGGTGCTGATTATATCATGGCGCAGGTTACATCCACCCCGCCTTTCCGTTAGAATGACCCCCGACGCCCAACCTCCTCGAAAGGCTTCGCCATGCCCAAAATCCAGTTCGGGCCCCTCTACACCACCATGGAGCGCTACATCGGCCCCGTGGAATTTGCCCAAAAGGCCGAGGAGTGGGGCTACGACTACTATTGGGTGCCCGACTACGTGACCCTTAGCCCCATGGATGCCTTCGTTCTCCTCTCCGCCGTCGCCCAGAAGACCTCCACCATCAGGCTGGGCACTGCCGTGGTCGTCGTGCCCTTCAGGACGCCCTTCCAGCTGGCCAAGGCCTCCGCCACCGTGGACGTGCTCTCCGGGGGCCGGTTCACCCTGGGCGTCGGCATTGGCGGGGCCGTGCCCCGGGACTTCGAGGTCGCCCAGGTCGACATGCGAAAGCGCGGCCGCATCTCCAACGAGACCCTGGACGTCGCCCGGCGCCTCCTCACCGAGGAGAGCGTCAGCCACCGGGGCCACTACTACTCCTTCGACGACCTGACCATGGAGCCCAGGCCCGTGCAGCAGCCGGGCATCCCGATATGGATCGGCTCCATCTGCAACAACGGCTTTCCCAAGGGCGTCATCGACCGGGCCGCCCGCTACGGAGACGGCTTCTACCCCACCGACACCCCCATCCCCGAGTTTCGAGAGGCACAGAAGCGCATCAAGGCCCGCGCCGCAGAGATCGGTCGGGACCCGGACTCCATCGAGTGGGGCCTCTTGGCCTGGACCTGCTCCGGAAGCTCCAAGGAGGAGGCGAGGCAGACAGCGAGCCGAGAAATCAGCAAGCGCCTCGAGTCCGAATGGGACGTCCAGGCGGAAAACGGCTACGTCCTCGGCACCCCGGAGGAGATGGCTGAGACCATCCAGGGCTACGTCGATATCGGGGTCACCAATTTCGTCGTGGACCCCGCCTGCGCCCCCGCCGACATGCTGGAGATGTTCGAGGTATTCGCCAAGCGGGTCATACCCCATTTCAGGACCGGTGACGAGACGTAAGCGCAATGGAGTTCGGCGTCACCCAAATCGGCGACAATGAGCGGAGCGCCATGCAGCAGGGAATCGACGCCGAGGCGTGGGGCTACGCCATCTACTGGGCCCCCGAGTTCCTCGGCATCCCCACCATGGAGCCCTTCGCCGTCCTGTCCGCCGCCGCCCAGCACACCAGGACCATAAAGCTCGGCACCGGGGTGGCCGGCCTGGCCCTCCGAAGCCCGTTCCAACTGGCCAAGGCCGCCGTCACCACCGACATCCTCTCCAACGGGCGGCTCGTCCTCGGCCTGGGTCTCGGGGGCGTCGTGCCCAAGGACCTGGAGGTCGAGGGCATACGCAACCTCCGGGATCGGGGCCGCATATCGGACGAGCGCCTGGAGATCCTTTATCGCCTCTTCACAGAGCGCAACGTCTCCCACTGCGGCGACCGCTACAAGTTCGAGGACTTCACCCTCACCCCCGACCCCGTCCAGAAGCCCCGCGTGCCCATCTGGATCGGGGCCCGGTGGACGGGCAGAATAGCGGAGGCCGCCCTCAGGCGCGCCGGGACCTACGCCGACGTCTTCATCTTCCCCGCCGACACCCCAACCGGCTATTACCCCCACGCCAAGGAGAAGGTCCGCTCTTACGCCGAAGCCGCGGGCCGGGACCCCGACGCGGTCGGCTACGCCGGTACTATATGGACCTGCCTCGGCCCCTCGCGGGAGGAGGCTACGGCTGTGGCCAACCGGGTCATACCCAGGATGTTGAGCGTGCCCTGGGTGGTCCCCGATGACGCCTGCTACGGGCTCGGCAGCCCCGAGGACTGCATAGAGACCGCGGAGCAGTTCGCCGACCTCGGCGTCTCCCACCTCATCCTCGCCCCCTGCTGCGAGCCCGAAGAGGTCACCGCCCAGATCGAACAATTCGGCCGCGAAGTCGTCCCTCATTTCAAAGGCGCTGACCAATGAGCAAGCTGCAGTTCGGCCCCCTCTTCTTCCCTACCGAGGAAGGCCCCGAGGCCCTGGAACTGGCCCGCTTGGCCGACGACCTTGGCTACGACTACTTCTGGGTCCCGGACTACGTGACCCTCCCCTACCTGGACGCCTTCGTCCTTCTGGCCGCGGCCGCCCGGGAGACCAGGAACGTGAGGCTCGGGACCGCCGTGACCCTCGCCCCCTTCCGGTCGCCCTTCCAGATGTACAAGGACGCCGCGTCCGTGGACGTCCTGTCCGATGGGAGGCTGACCCTGGGCATAGGCATCGGCGCCGTGCCCCGGGACTTCGAGATCGCCCAGGTCGACTTCCGAAAGCGGGGAAGGATCTCGGACGAGTACATCGACATCACCCGCAGGCTCCTCGCCGGGGAGAACGTGGACTATAACGGCGAGTACTACAGCTTCCGAGACCTCACCATGGGCCCCCGGCCCGTCCAGGAGCCCGTCCCCATCTGGATAGGCGCAAACGGCAAGAACGGCTTCCCCCAGGGCGTACTGCGCAGGGCCGGACGCCTCGGCGACGGCTTCTTCCCCACCGAGACCCCCGTCGCGATGTTCCGGGAAGCCCAGGCCGCCATCAAGGAGCATGCGGAAGCGGCGGGCCGAGACCCCGAGTCCATCGGCTGGGGGCTGCTCACCTGGGGCGCCCTGGCCGGCAGCCGGGAGGAGGGCGTAAGGACCGCCGAACGGGAGATAGGGGCCCGACTCAACAAGGTGCACACGGTGAATCCACTGGGGGGATACGCGGTCGGGCGTCCCGAGGACATGATCGAGACCATCGAGTCCTTCGCGGAGATCGGCGTCACCAACTTCGTCCTCGACCCTGGCTGCCACCCCCGGGACATCCGCACCCTCGTCGAGACCTTCGCCAGGGAGGTCATCCCCCACTTCCGCAATCGCTAGGCGGTTTAGTGGCCTGCTACGGCAAGGAGGTGTCCGACGTGGCTTTGAAGATAGGCCTCCACGCAGGTCCCCAGGACTGCTCCTACCAAGACCTGAGACGGATTTGGCACATGGCCGATGCGTCGGGCTTCCACTGGGTCTCCGTCTGGGACCACTTCTATGAATCGCCCGTTATCGATGGCCGTTCGCCCTGTTTCGAGGGCGTCTCCATAATGACCGCCCTGGCCGCCGAGACCCGGAACGTCCGGGTCGGCTGCCTGGTCTTCTGCGTCGGCACCAGGAGTCCGGGCCTGCTGGCCAAGGCGGCCGTCACCATTGACCACGTCAGCAACGGACGCCTGGAGCTGGGCATAGGGTACGGGCCCTGGGAACCCGAGTACCGGGCTTACGGCCACGAGTTTCCTCCCCTCAAGACCCAGATGGACGTCCTGGAAGAGGGGTGCCAGGTCATCCGCTCCATGATGCACAACGAGACCACCACCTTTGAAGGTCGGCATTTTCAGGTCAGGGATGCCCGCGTATTCCCCAGGCCCGTCCAGGACCCACCCAGGTTGTGGATTGCCGGCATAGGGGAGAAGCGGATACTCCCCATGGTTGCCCGCTACGCCGACGGCTGGAACGCCACCTACATCACCACGGAGGCTTTCAAGTCCAAGTCCCGGTTGTTGGACGGATTGTGCGAGGCCGAGGGTCGGGACCCGTCCGAGGTCATACGCTCCGCCAACGTTGGCTTCTACATGGGCGCCGACGAAAAGTCTGCCCTGCGAAAGCGCCGAGAGTTCGAAAGGGTCTGGGCCCACGGAGAATCGGGGCCCGACGACCCGAAATTCGACGAGAGCAGGGACTATCTATCGGAGTTCGAGCAGGGGATGATCTTCGGCACGGCTAACGATGCGATCGAGCGAATCGGGGCCCTGGCCGACGCCGGGGCGGACCAGGTCAACATCTCCGTCCGCGCCCCCTTTGACTGGGACGGCCTCCAGGCTTTTGTAGAAGACGTAATGCCGGCCTTCAACTGACCGTCTTTTTTATCTTACTGTCATTCCTCCCTCCACAGGAATCTATAAGGGCTGGAGGTCGTCCCCCTCCCACCCAAATCAAGACGCATCAAAATGCAGTGCATTTTGATGCGTCCATTTATCCGGAGGGATGGGAAGGGTACTGATTATCAGACTTGACAGCATCACCCTAAAGACTTAGATTCCTTCGTACCACACGGGTCGCTGGCTATGTGCCGTCACCCACCTACAACCCACTGGTGCGCGTACCACAGCGTAAAGGGTAAGGCCCTGCGCTCCCTTGCGGTCGCACCAGTGGGTAACGGCCCGTGTGGTAACAGCCTTACCTATGGCCCGAGGGAGCACTTTCTTGTGCCCCTCTACACACGCTGATGGCGCGCGGTGCCACGCCGGAACCCAACTTCAAGAATCGGACGCTGTATCACGGCGACAACCTCGCTTTTCTGCGCGGTTTGAATAGTGGAACAGTGAACCTAATTGCCACTGACCCACCCTTCAACAAGAGTCGTGACTTCCATGCGACGCCCGATACCCTGGCTGCCGGAGCAAAATTTCAAGACCGCTGGAGCTGGAAAGAGGATGTCCACGACGATTGGCTAATCGCTATTCAGAAAGACGAGGAAGAACTTTGGCAAGTCATTACGGCAGCCAAAAAGGTATACGGAGATGACATGGCGGCATTTCTATGCTGGTTGGCAGTGCGCCTGTTGGAGATGCACCGTATCTTGGCTGACGACGGAAGCTTGTACCTGCACATCGACCATACAGCGCATGCTTGGGTGAAGTGTCTAATGGACGCAATATTTGGCCGCCGAAACTTCCGCAACGAGATTGCTTGGTGTTATTTTGGGCCGCTAATGCCATGAAGCAATTCCCCCGCAAGCACGACACACTTTTGTGGTATTCCAAGTCCTCGTCCGACTGGGTTTTTAATCGTGAGGACGTGCGTGTGCCTTATAAAGTACTAGTAGGGACGGGGGGTGGCAAGATCATCGGTGACCGCCAGAATGAGGCGCGTGTTAGAGAATTACAACTAAAAGGAAAAGTAGTCGAAGATTATTGGGTAGATATCTTCCCCGTCGTAAATCAGAAAGAAAAGACTGGCTACCCTACCCAGAAGCCATCAGCCCTCTACGAGCGAATCATAAAGGCAAGCAGTCACCGTGGTGACATGGTGTTAGATCCGTTTGCAGGGTGCGCTACGACATGTGTTGCTGCCGAACGACTGGGGCGACAATGGGTGGGTATGGACATTTGGGAAGGCGCACACCAGATAGTACTTGATCGACTGGAATCTGAAGGCTTAGTTGTAGAGAATCGTAAACGCGGGCGCACCACGCGACAGTCCTTAACCTTCGGAGACATCCATCTGGTGACTACTCCACCCAAACGGACGGATGATGGCCAAGCGGCTACTCTTATACTCCGAACGCCTACGGGCAGGGCGTTGCGCTATCCTCCACCTCGAACGCAACACCAGAAGTTGCTGGCGGGCTTGGGAGCCTTCTGTCAAGGTTGTGGACAAGACTACACTTTTGACCCACGCGTACTGGAAGTAGACCACATCCGGCCCAAATCGGATGGTGGAAGCGATGCTTACGATAATCTAACGTTGCTTTGTCCGCCGTGCAATAAGGAAAAGCGGGACCATATGACGTTAACAGGCTTGCAGGCTGAAAACCGAAAGAATGGGTATCTCGATCCTGAGAATGAGAAAAATATACAACTTGGGAAAGCTCAGCGACGTTCCCGCAAAAGACGGCGACGGTGAGGATTGTAATCTACCACCCGGAATAGCCAATCCGTGACTATTGTCCGGGGCTTTCTGCCCCACGTCTCTCTATCTCTCGCCCCCCGCCACCACTCTATCTACAAACTCCTTGGCAAGTCCCAGGTAAGAGTCCGGGTCCAGCAGCCGGTCTATCTCGGCCTCTGACAGGACGTCGGTTACTCTCTCGTCCTCCATCAGCAGCTCCTTCAACCATCTCCCCTCCTCAAAGGCCTTCTGGGCCGCCTCGTAGACCACGTCGTGGGCCGTGAACCGACCCAGCGACTCCGCTAGCCCGATCATCACCGCCTCCGACATTATCAGCCCCCTGCTATGGTCCAGGTTTCGGCGCATCGCCTCGGGCTTTACCTGCAGGTTCTCGAAGATGCCTACGGACAGGTTCAGCGCGCCCGCTGCCAGGATGCACCCCTCCGACAGGAAGTGCCATTCGCTGTGCCACACCGCCGAGTCCCGCTCGTCCTCATGCTCCAACCCCTGCAGCGCCGTCCCGGCGAGACCGCGGACGGTCCGGGCCAGCGCCACCACCTGCTCCGACCAGGTCGGGTTCCGTTTCTGTGGCATGGTGCTGCTTCCCACCTGCCCCGGCCCGAACTTCTCCTCCAGCTCCCCCATCTCCGTGCGCTGCATCAGCACCACCTCGTGGGTCATCTTCGCCAGGCTGCCCGTTATCATGGAAAGCAGCGTCACAAGCTCCACCAGGTTGTCCCTGGCCGAGTGCCAGGTGATGACCGGACTCCCGAGCCCCAGCTCCTTCATCAGCGCCTCCCGCACCTCCGAAGC
>JAAXHX010000264.1 GCA_012270635.1 Dehalococcoidia bacterium
CGGGAGAGGTCGGGGAATTTCCTCCGCTATTCCGGCCCCACTTCGTCGGGGATGAATTCGTCCTGCACTTCCACGGTGAGCCAGTTTTCGAAGCAGACGCCGCTGGAAAGGCTGGTGACGCCTATGGTGGCCCGACCCCCCAGACCCCTCTCAGGGCCGAGGACCTCCACGAACAGATCGGTGGCGCCGCTGGATACCTTATTCACGTCCGTGAAGTCGGGGGTGCATACCACGAAATTCAGCGACCTAACGATGGACACTATCTTGTCCAGGTCCCCAACGGCATACTTGATGCCGGCGAAGCAATGGATGGCCGTGAGCCGGGCAGCTTCGTAGCCTTCTTCGATGGTGACGTCCTTGCCAAGGGTCCCGATTCCCACGGGCCCGCCGTCCTTCCAGGGGATGTGACCACTGAGGAACAGGATGTTCCCGACCCGATGGTGGGACTTCATGGAGCCGAACGTAGCGCCGGGATAGCCTTCCTGGGAGTAGTTGGGAAGGGTGATGCCCATCTCGGCGAGCTTGGCTTCCACTCTCATGGTGCGGATCTCCGGGGCCGGGCAGCTATTCGAACACCCTGATGATGTCGTAGGAGGTGGTGCGCTGGGCCGGGACCCGGCCCATATCCTTGATGAGGCGCTGGAACTCCTCCGGGGACATGTACTGGCCGTAGGGGGCCCCTGCTGAGCGGGATATCTTTTCGTTCATCAGGGTGCCGCCGAAGTCGTTGGCGCCGGCGTTGAGGCAGACCTGGGCGAACTTCTGGCCCAGCTTCACCCACGACACCTGGATGTTCTTGATCCAGTTGTTGAGCATGATGCGGGAGATCGCGTGCATCCTCAGGTCTTCCATGCCCGTCGGTCCCGGCCTCACCCCGGCCTCCTTGTAGAGGGGCGCGTCCCAGTGGACGAAGCCCAGGGGCACGAACTCGGTGAAACCGCCGGTCTCTTTCTGGATGTCCCGGATGAGGGCGAGATGGTTGGCCCAGTGGACGGGAGCGTCGATGTGGCCGTACATGATGGTGGAGGTGGAAGGAAGGCCGACGTCGTGGGCGGTCTTGATAACCTCGGTCCACTTCTCGGCGCTGAGCTTGTTCTTGGTGAGGCGTTGGCGGACATCGGTGTCCAGGATCTCGGCGGCGGTGCCGGGTATCGACCCCAGGCCGACCTCCTTCACCATCAGAAGGAAGTCCCGGATGCTCAGGCCTGTCTTCTTGCTGCCGTACTGCACCTCGAAGGGAGAGAAGGCGTGGA
>JAAXHX010000265.1:0-1933 GCA_012270635.1 Dehalococcoidia bacterium
TCGACGCGTCGGGACTCCTTGACGGCGATGTCCTCCTTGCCGGGGTCGACGACGAACACGGCGTCGGGGAGCTTGGTCATCTCTTTGATGCCGCCGAGGAGCCGGTTCATGCGGACGATCTTGTCCTCGAGCTTCTGGGCCTCCTTCTTGGGGAGGGTCTCGAAAACGCCTTTCTCCTTCTGGTCTTCGAGTCGGACGAGGTGGTCTATGCGGGACTGGATTGTGTTGAAGTTGGTGAGGGTGCCGCCAAGCCAGCGGATGTTTACGTAATGCATCCCGCAGCGGTTGGCCGCGTCGTGGATGACGTCCTGGGCCTGCTTCTTGGTGCCGACGAACAGGACCTCCCCACCTTCAAGGACGAGGGACCGGACGAAGTCGCAGGCCTCGTTGAGCTTGGTGATGGTCTGCTGAAGGTCGATGATGTGGATGCCGTTGCGCTGGGTGAAGATGTAGCGCTTCATCTTGGGGTGCCAGCGCCGGGTCTGGTGGCCGAAGTGCACGCCCGATTCGAGGAGCAGCTTCATGGTCACGGGCTCGGGGGGGCGTTGTTCCTCGGTGGGGGCAGCTTCGACTTGAGCCTCGACCCGTTCTTCGGTTGCGGTCTCTTGTACCATGTTTATGCGCTCTTTTCCTTCCCGTTCAGCTTGAAATTTTGCGTAGGCGAGTATAGCACAGGGGATGGGGAGGGACAATCGCAAGGAAGGACGACAAGTTTGACCGAGTCACGCGGCGGGTATAGAATCGAGGCCGGAGGCCCCGATGAGTCGGGGCTGTGCCCCTTGCCCTCGAGACTCAATAATGCCCTGCAAAGGAGTCACCTTATGGCTGCTATTCAATCCCCTAGCGCCGACGAACTGAAAAAGATGGCCCTGGACCACTTCTGGCCGCATTCCCAGCAGGTGGCCGACTTCGAGAAGGAAGACGGGCTCCACGTAATTGCTGACGGGGAGGGGTGCTGGGTGCAGGACACCGAGGGCAGGAAGTACATAGACGTGCTTTCCGGGATGTGGCTAAAGAACATAGGGTACGGACGGAAAGAGATTGCGGAAGCGGTCTACCAACAGATGCAGACCATTACGTATTCGCCGGAGAACACCACGAACGTGCCGGCGCTGACTCTGGCGGCGAGGCTGGCGGGGATGTCTCGGGACAAGGAGTCTCGGGCTTTTCTGGTGAGCGGAGGGTCGGAGGCCGTGGAGTCGGCGTTGAAGATGGCGAAGGCGTACCACAAAAACAGGGGGGAGGCGGGGCGCTACAAGATAATCAGCCGGCAGAATTCCTATCACGGGGCTACGTTCGCACTGATGGGCCTGGGAGGCTATCCTGGGACCCAGGGGTTCGGGCCTCTGGTCCCGGGAAACATCCACGTGCCCACGCCTAACCACTACCGGTGCCAGTTCTGCAGTATGGCGCCCGAGTGCAACGTGGAATGCGCCAAGGAAATTGAGCGGGTGATTCTGCACGAGGGGCCGGAGACCGTGGCGGCGGTCATAGGCGAACCGATTTCGACATCTGCGATGATGGTACCGCACCCCGAATACTGGCCTACGATCAGGGAGATCTGCGACAAATACGGCGTGCTCCTCATAGTAGATGAGGTGATCACGGGATTCGGGCGGACGGGAAAAATGTTCGCCTCCGAACACTGGGACCTGCAGCCGGACATAATGACGATGGCCAAGGGACTTTCGAGCGGGTACCTGCCCATCGGGGCGGCAGTGGCGAGGAAGTCGGTGGCCGACGAGTTCATCGGCGGGGAGGACAAGACGTTCAAGCACCTGTTCACCTTCGGTGGAAATCCTGTTTCCTGTGCGGCGTCACTGGCGAACCTGGACATACTGGAGAACGAGGGGCTGATAGAGAACTCGGCGGAGATGGGGACGTACCTGTACGAGCAGCTGCAGACGCTGTACGAGCACCCGATAGTCGGGGA
>JAAXHX010000265.1:1970-7400 GCA_012270635.1 Dehalococcoidia bacterium
GAGAAGTTCCCCGAGGACTCGGGGTTGGGAGAGATGCTGACGAAGGGCTTCCTGAAGCACAGCATCCTGACGCGACAGAGGGGCAACCTGATATTCATGAGTCCGCCCCTGTGCGTGAACAGGGACGAAATCGACTTCATAGTCAGCAACCTGAGCGAGATACTGGGCGAGGTGAGCGAGAAGCTGGGGTAGCCCCGTACACGGGTGTCCATGAGAAGACGGGGTGAGTCGGGGGTGGATGTCAGGGGTGGGTGTGGCGGAGCCTGGGGGCGACCAGGAAGAGGGTCGCGCCGAGGGCCAGGCAGCCTAAAGCAGCTATGGACTGTCCGTAGGACGCCGTGGTCTTGCCCTGCTCGACCGTCCCATCGACCCAGAACAGGGCAAAGAAAGACACCCATATTGTCGCTGCACCGGCCAGCCCAGCAATGAACTGAGGGATGAACGAGGTTGCCCCTTGACGATGACGACGAAGGGTCTCAACAGCCCCCAGAAGGAGCAAGAAGATGGAGGGCAGCAAAAGCAGCGTCGCCATGGAAAGCGACGTTAGCACTGCCGCCAGCGACAGAAGGGACAGGGCGAACACCAAAAGGCCTCGGGTCTGGGGCGCCGGTGAGCGGGACAGTACAAGGGCCAGCAGATAGGGAGAGGCGTAGTAGAGAAACAGGGAGATTCTTGCCAGTAGATTTGCCCCGCCCTCGGCCGCGTCGAACCTGACCAGTAAAAGCGTGCCGAGGGCGCAAGCGGGGGCCAGCCCCACCAGCGCCCCGACAGTGATAAGTCTTCTCCCCGTGTTTGGGGAAACGGGTCCGGTCATCAGAGCAAAGGTAGGGGTCTACAACTCTTTTCGATATCCTGTGCAGACGGAAAACCAGAATACTGGCAATGCGCCTTCTTTCAATTGACAATATCCGCTATAGCCGTACGGCGTAGCGAAATACCTCGCATATTGGGTGTAATGAACGTTCAATAGATTATGATCGAAAATACCTGTTACATCTATCCAGACATCTTGAGGACCATAGGGCCACCACATCCCTGAACAACGCGGAGTCGACCAGCCGGGGAAGAACGAGTGCCAGCAACGGAGAGATGGGTTGTGACCCAGCCAAACGGCATCATTGCTTTGCAAATAATTCATCTGGGCGGATACCTCTGTCGCACGCACGGCAAACTGCTCATACACGGTCATTATAACTTTTCCCTGGTACCTCTTATTTGCCCCTTGTGCGAGAGGTGCGGCTTGTAATCCAGAGAATCCGTAAGAACTTTCATTGCCGACGTTCAACGCTGTAGGGCTAGTCTCGACTGTTTTGCCCCTATCCCCTCTTTGAGGTCCTACATCTACGAGTCTAATATCAGTAACAACCGCTTTACATTCTTCGTCAAATTGCCACTCAACCTTCGCTCATTTATTAACGGTAGTGGTAGAAACGGTTACAATGGTGGGTTTGCTGAAAACACATATGTTGTCAACACGCGTAGCTTGCGTGATTACTGACCCCTTTGCAAGGTCAACGTGAAGTCCGGCAACTATAGCACTTGCGCGGACTTGCTCTGAGACTTCATCTGCTAATACATTCGGAACTAGCGAGACAGCCACTAATAAGGTGGCCAGTACTGACATTAAAGTAAAAGCCTTGGCTCTCAATATTGCAGACTTCATAAAAATCTCCTGTGTGTAACTCGCAGTTGAGATGATAGTATCCCACTAAAAATAATGCTTGATAATGAGGAGGGACAATAGGCGATGAAGTTCGGGATTACGCTCAAGGAGAGTGGGGGCGATCCGGCAGGGCAGGCGCTGAGGGCCGAGAACCTCGGGTTTGACTCGGTGTGGGCCGGGGAGCACGTGGTGTGGCGGCACCCGATCCAAGACAGTCTGATGCAGATGGCGGCCGCGGCGGCGGTGACCGAGCGCATAGAGTTGGGCACGGCGATCGTCCTGATCCCTTTGAAGCACCCGATACTGCTGTGCAAGGCGGTGACCACGCTGGACCACCTATCGGGTGGGAGGGTGAGGTTCGGGATTGGGATTGGGGGAGAATACCCGAGGGAATTCGAGGCGATGGGTGTGCCGGTCAACGAGCGAGGGCCGAGGGCCAACGAGACCATCCGCCTGATGAAGCGGCTGTGGACGGAAGAGTCGGTCACCTTTTCGGGGCGCTTCTTTCAAATCGAGGACGTCGGCCTGGAACCGCACCCGGTGCAGAAGCCTCATCCGCCGATTTTCGTGGGCGGGCGAAGGAAGTCGGTGCGGAGGACGGCGCTGTACGGGGACGGGTGGATCCCCTACATGTACTCGCCGGAGCTGTTCAGGGAAGGGTGGCAGCAGATCCGGGAGATTGCCGAGGGCGCCGGGCGAGACCCAGGGGAGATAGAGCCCACGGTCTGGGTCCCGGTCTGCATCGACGATGATTACGACGAGGCGGCCCGGATGTCGAGCCGAGCGCTGGGCGGCGACTACGACCAGTCCTTCGACAGCATAGTGCGGAAGTATGCGCTCCTGGGTACACCGGAGCAGATAGCGGCCCGGATGGAGGAATACCGGGAGGCGGGGGTCGAGCACTTCATATTCAGCCCCTCGGGGCCGGAGGAAGTGACGGCGGAGATGCCGGAGAGGATAGCGCGGGAGGTTATTCCGCTGTTTGGTTGGGGGTAGGCCTCCCCGTCCCTGCTCATACTTCGACAGGCTCAGCATGAGCGGGCCCTCCCCGTCCGCGCATACTTCGACGGGCTCAGCACGAGCGGGCCCTCCCCGTCCGCTCATACTTCGACGGCGTGGGCGGGCGTAGGGCCTGTTGCATAGGGCCTACGTGGGGCGGATGGTTACATGCCGGATTGGGCGCCTTTTTCAGAGAGGTACTGACGAATAGAGGCGCGATTTTCGTCGAACTGCTTGCGTTCAGCCTCGGGGATGAAGGGGTTGAATGAGGCGGTGGCGTCGAGAGGGGTTGTGCCGTAAGCGTTCCGGGCGTTGACGTCGGCGCCGGACTCGACCAGAAATACGACCATGTCTCTGAGGCCGAAGAAGGCCGCCCATTCCAGAGGCGAGCCGTTGAACTCGTCCCGGGCCTCGATGTCGATGTCAGCGCCGTGGTCCAGGAGGAGCTGGACTATCTCTTGGTTGTCCTTCAGAGCAGCCTGATGGAGGACTGAACCGCCGGCGAAGGGAAATCCTGGAGGAATGAAGGTCTCGTTGGGGTCTGCGCCGGCTTGCATGTAGTCCCGAACGGTGTCGGTGTAGCCCTGGTCGACGGCAGTCAACAGGGGGAGGGCGGGGATGGAGGACTCGGCGAGCTTCTTGCTGAGATACCCTGCTATGTAGGCCCGGTCCTGGTCAAAATGCTTTCGCCGGTCTGCCGCTATGAAGGGATTATTCGCGTAAGTGGCGTCGAAGGGAGTGGTGTCATAGGCGTTTCGGGCGTTGATGTCGGCGCCGGACTCGACCAGAAACACAGCCATGTCCCTGAGGCCAAAGAAGACCGCCCACTCCAAAGGCGGGCCCTTGAACTCGTCCCGGGCCCGGATGTCGATGTCAGCGCCGTGGTCGAGGAGGATTTGGACGATCTCACGGTTGTCCTTCAGGACGGCCTCGTGAAGAGCGGAGGCCCCTGCAAAGGGGAAGCCGGGTGGTATGAAGGTATTGTTGGGGTCCGTTCCGGCTTCCATGTGCTCGCGGACGATATCTATGGACTCCTCGTCTATGGCATCGAGGAGAGGGAGGTCCGGGGCTTTCGGGCCGCAGGCCAGGGAGACCAGCAGGACTACAGGGGCCAGGAACGTTACGACTATGCCGACTCTCTTCAGCATGAAAAATGCCTTCAGTGGATGGCGTAGAGGCGGGCGCAGTTGTGCCAGAGGATTTCACGTTGGCTGGATTCGGGGACGCCTTCGAGGGAGAGGAAGGTCTCGATGGCGTGGGGATAGGCGGAGTCGTTGTGGGGCCAGTCCGTGGAAATGACGAGGTTCCGGGACCCGATGGCCTGGATGGTGTATTTGACCAGGGCCTCGTCGGGGTCTACGGAGACGTAGCAGCGCTCGAGGAAGTACTCGCTTGGGGCGCGGGTGAGGCCGAAGCGGCCTTTGTCGCCCATCATCTCCTCGTGCTCGTCGAGGCAGTAGAGCCACCAGGGGACCCAGCTGCTGTGGCCTTCGAGGAAGGCGGCCTTGAGGTCGGGCAGGCGCTCCAAGACGCCCCCGGTGAGCATTGCGCCGAGGGTGCACATCATCTCGACGGGGTGGGCCACCGAGTGACCGAGGGCATGGTTGTCCATGTAGCGCCGGGCCAGGTGGTCCTGGTAGGCCATCTGGATGCCGTGGAATGATACGGGGACGCCGAGAGATTGAACCGCAGTCCAGAAGGGCTCGTAGCCGGGGTCGTACCAGGGGCGCTGGCGGACGGGGTTGCTGGGCAGGACGAGGGTGACGGCGCCGAGGTTGTTGACGGCGAACTCGGCTTCCTGAATGGCGAGGTTGACGTCGTGCATAGGGACCAGGGCGCCGAGCTTGAGGACGGAGGGACGGGTGTCGCAATAGTCCCGGAGCCAACGGTTGAAGGCGCGGCATATAGCGGCGGCGAGGCCGGGGCCCATTTCGTCAATGCCGATGACGTGGGCGGCCATGGTACGGAAGCAGACGGCGGCGTCCAGTCCCTCCGTTTCGACGGCTTTCAGCATGTGCTCGGGGCGGGAGCCTTCCTCCTCCCCCGAACCCGGGCTGCCTGACTCGTGCTTGTCGGGCTGGTAGATGCCGTCGCTTTCGGCCTTTTGTCGAGCGATCTCGTTGCGGATATCGAGGCCGCGCTGGCGCTCGGGCCTGTCTATGAAAGCGGGGAGAGGTCTGCCGAGGCAGTGCCAGGTCTCGGGGCGGCCGTTCATGGAGAGCTTGCGGGGGGCGAGGTCCCTGAAAGCGGGGTCGATGTAGTCGATCCAGAGATCGGGGGGTTCGGAGACGTGGATGTCGCTATCCATGACCTTGAAGCCGTTATGCATTGTCGTCCTCCGGGGGCGGGGTAGTCGGGTGGGGTTACAGGTTGTGAAGTCGGGCGGCGGTGGCGCCGAGGATGTTAGAGCGTTCTTCGTCGGAGAGGAAAGGGCAGTGGACCCGATACTGGTCTATGGTCTGCCGGTAGGTCCAGAAGCGGGCGACCATGGGTATGTCGGTGCCGAAAATCACGTGGTTGGAACCGATGCGCCGAACGATCTCCTGAATGGTGGGCTCGACGTTCTTGAAGGGATATTGCCAGATTCCGCCGAGCTGGATGGGGAAGAGGAGCTGGAGGTGGCACCTAGCGGACTCGAAGACGCGCCAGACTCCTTCGGGGAGGATGATCCGGTCGTCGCGGCGGAAGTTGCCCCAGGAGAGGCCGTGGGTGAGGACGACGGAGAGGTCGGGGTAGTCCTGCATCCAGCCGTGGACGCTGTCGAGCTC